>NZ_JBSFWR010000076.1:0-42940 GCF_053594915.1 Kitasatospora sp. NPDC002543
GCGTGCGGCGTTGGGGTGCGTGCATCGCAAGGCGGAGGAGGGAGCCACTGCGGAGCATTGGCGACCGACGACAACGCGGCGAGGTGCGTGCCCCGGCGTCGCACGCCCGGCGGGAATTGTCAGACACGCCCTAGCATCCGTGGCCAGGCCCGCCCGTTCCGGCGGTCCCCGCCTCCGCTCCCGCTCCCGCCCGTGAAGTGCGGTGATCCCTCTTGCTCAGGCCCCGCTCGTCGAGGTCCCGGCCGTCCCGGCCCCGTTCCTCCCGGCCCCGCACCGGTCTCGTGCCGTCGCTCGCGCTCAGTGCGGTGCTGCTCTCCGCGAGCGTGCCGACGGCCGGCGCCGCCGACGGGCTGGGCGACCCGGTCTTCCCCTCGCTCGGGAACACCGGCTACCGGACACTCGGGTACGACCTGGCCTTCGACTACCGCGCCGACACCCGGACGGTGGACGGCACGGCCGTGCTCACCCTGCGGCCCGACCGCACGCTCGCCCGACTGGAGCTGGACGCGCTCGGGCTGGCCGTGCGCGCCGTCCGGGTCGACGGGCGGCCGGCGGGTTTCGCGACCCACGACGAGAAGCTGACGGTCACTCCGGCCGCGCCGTTCCTCCCGGGCGCCGTCACCCGGCTGACCGTCGAGTACACCGCCGACCCCCGGGCCCGGGTGCCGCACACCGGCTGGATCCCCACCCCGGACGGCTTCGCGGTGGCCGGCCAGCCGAACGGCGCGCACACCGTCTTCCCGTGCGACGACCACCCGAGCGACAAGGCCCGGTTCACCATCGCGGTGACCGCCCCCGACGCCCTCCTGGGCGTCGCCAACGGGGAGTTGACGGCCACCGAACGGCTCGGCGACGGCCGCACCACCCGCCGGTACGCCTCCCGCGAGCCGATGGCCACCGAACTGGTCCAGGTCTCCGTCGGCGACTACACCGTGCGCCGGCGCACCGGCCCGCACGGCCTGCCGCTGCGCGACGTGGTGCCGACCGCCCGCGCCGCCGAGCTGGAGCCCGCGCTCGCCCTCACCCCCGGCCAACTCGCCTGGGCCGAGGCCCACCTGGGCGCCTTCCCGTTCGAGACGTACGGGCTCCTGCCGGTCAACACCGACGATCCGGCCGCGTTCGCCTTCACCGGGCTGGAGACCCAGACGCTCACCCTGTACAAGCCGAACTTCCTGCGTCAACCCGAGCCGGCCATCGGTTCGCACATGAGGCACGAGGTCGTCCACTCCTGGTTCGGCAACAGCGTCTCCCCCGCCACCTGGTCCGACCTCTGGCTCAACGAGGGCCACGCCGAGTTCTACGAGCTGGTCTACCGCTACGAGCGCGGGTGGCCGGAGGAGGGCGACGCCACGCTGGCCGACCGGATGCACCACCTCTACGGGCTGGGCGACCAGTGGCGGCACGACTCCGGGCCGGTCGCCTCCCCCACCGCCGCGAACCTCTTCGGCGGACAGCGGTACAAGGGCGGCGCGCTGGTGCTGTTCGCGCTGCGGGAGAAGGTCGGGGCGGCGGCCTTCGAGCGGATCGAGCGCGCCTTCCTCGCCGCGCACCGGTCCGGGAACGCGACCACCGAGGACTACATGCGGACGGCCTCGGCGGTGTCCGGGCAGGACCTGCGGGGCTTCCTCGACGACTGGCTGTACGGGCTGCGGACGCCGCCGATGCCGGGGCACCCGGACTGGGTGGTCGGCCCGGTGGGCCTGGTGGGGGCGGCTCCGGGGGCGACCGCTCCCGGCGGGCCGGTTCCCGGGGGCCCGGCTTCCGGGGGCCCGGTTTCCGGGGGTGGGGCCGCAGGGGCGGGCGTGCCCGTGGTGGCGCGCGGCTCCGGGACGCCCTGACGGCGCGGCTGGGACTGCTGGTGCACGCCCGGCGCGCCGCCGTGCGTCCGGTCGCGCACCGCGCGCCCCTGACCGGCAGGGGCGGGTGGGGCCATGGTGGTTCCCACGGCCCGCCCGCCGCCCGGCAGAGCCCCGGTCGGCTCGCGGGCCGTCCAACGTCTCCGTGTGCTCCTCCGCGCCGCCCGACAGGGCGTCAGTGTCAGTGCCCACCGGTACGTTGCCGTACATGACCTCCGTGACGAGCATGACCTCCTTCCCGACGACCGTCGGACCGGCCACCGCGACCGGGCGCACCGGCGAGCTCCCCGCCCGCGGCCGCGCCGGCGCCGTCGAGGTGCTCCCCCTGTGGGCCGCCCCCTGGTCCCGGGCCGCGCAGGCCCCCGAGAAGCGCTGACTCGCACAACTGCCACCGGGGCGCGCTCCATCACGCCCAGCGGGTCTTCCGCGGCCTCCTGCCGCTGGTCGGCCCTCCCGAAGCGGCGGAAGCTCCCGGAGTCCCCGAACGCCCGGGCAGCGAGCCACCGGCCACCGTCCTGGACTCTGCTGCTCGTACGGCGTCAACGCGGCCCTGCTCAACCACCATGTCACGCTGGACGAGCTGTACAAGCGCTACACCTCGCCGCAGGTCGCCCAGCTGACCGCCGCCGAACTGATCGAGTCGGACCGCGCGTACTACGCGGCGCGCCGCCGTACGGACGCCGTGCCCGCCGTCGGCCTCGACATCGCCGCGCCGGCCGTCGCCTACGGCCGAGCCGTCGGCCTGCTCGACGAGGGGTTCGTCGAGAACCTCGAAACCGCCCCGCCCAGCCCGGAGTTGCACCGGGCCACCCGCGGCACCCGACTGATCACCGTGACGGGCGGGTCGAGCTTCCTGTCCGCCCGCACCTTCCGTCCGCTGCTGGAGGGCCGAAGGGAGCTGCCGTGGGTGGCCGCGTTCGTCCTGCGAACGGGCTCCTACCGGGACACCGCCGACGGGCTGGCCGCACTGGGCATGACCACGGAGAAGGACACCTCCCGCACCTACCGCCAGCGGCGCTTCACCGACCCCGACGAACAGCGGTACGCCCTCGCCGCGGTGTCCGCGGCCGGCGACGACCCGCGCGGCGAGGAGACCGACGGCTGCTTCCACACGGCCCTGCACCTGAGTCGGCCCGCGGCACAGGCGGCGGCCCTTCCGCTGCACGCCCTGCTGCGCGATCGGTGAGCCCGGCCCGCGGCGCGGGCTCCCGGCTCCCGGCCCCCGGCTCCCGGCTCTTCCCTCGGGGACCGCGCCCACTGTCCGGTGACCCGTCGGACGAGGCCCGTGGACCTGCCCGCGGCGGAAAGTCCGTGGCCGGACCGGCCCCGGCGGGGGCAGAATCGCCGCATGGCGGACATGCGGACGTTCCGGGAGGCGGCCATCGGCTGGGCGGCGGGGGGATCCGGCGCCACGGCGGCCGAGTCGGCCGAGCTGCTGGGCGTGCGGACGGCCGTGCTGCTGGAGGGGCCGAGCGACCTCGAGGCCGTCGAGGCGCTGGCCGCGCGCCACGGCCGGGACCTGGCCGCCGAGGGGGTTTGCGTCCTGCCGATGGGCGGGGCGATGAACGTCGGGCGGTTCGCCGGCCTGCTCGGGCCGGCGGGGCTGGGGCTGCGCCTGGCCGGGCTGTGCGACGAGAACGAACAGGGCTTCTACGAGCGGGGGCTCGAACGGGCCGGCGGGACGGCTGACGGGATCTTCGTGTGCACGGCGGACCTGGAGGACGAGCTGATCCGAACGCTGGGCGTGCCGCAGGTCGAGGAGGTCCTCCGGACCGAGGGGGACCTCCCGGCCTGGCGGACCTTCGTGCGCCAGCCCGCCCAGCGGGACCGTCCGCCGCAGCAGCGGATGCGGCGCTTCCTCGGCACGAAGTCGGGCCGCAAGATCCGCTACGGCCGCCTGCTGACCGAGGCCCTCGACCCGGAGCAGGTCCCGGCGGTGCGGACGGGACCTGCTCCGGCACCTGTGACGGGCCGGGTTCACGCCCCGGCCCGCCCGGGGTGGGCTCGCTCCCTCACCGCGACAGCAGGGTGTGCACCTCGCGGGGCCTGACCTCGCGCTCGTCGAACACGACCGCCTCGCCCGCCTCCCGGGCCACCGCGGCGAAGGCCCCCTGGAACGCCTCCTGGGCCCCGAACTCGCCGGTGGTGACGACGGCGTCGCCCCCGGGGGTGACCCAGACCTCGGCGCGCAGGAATCCCGGCTGCGCGGCCAGCACCTCGCGGACCCGGTGGCAGCGGCCGACGAACTCCTCGACGCTCTCGGGCCTCGGGTAGTGGTAGGCGACGAAACCGAACGACATGATGCTTCCCCCTTGCGTTGTACGATTGCGTATAACCAGAGGCTAGGACTGTTGTACGGCTTCGTACAACACTCGGGACCGTGAGGCGGGTCACACCATGGGCGCGTTGCGCACACCACGAGAGAAGTGGGTCGAGGAAGGCCTGCGGGCACTGGCCGCGGGCGGCGTGGACGCCGTCCGCGTCGAGGCCCTGGCCAAGTCCCTCGGTGTGACCAAGGGAGGGTTCTACGGCTACTTCGCCGACCGCGACGCCCTGCTGACGGAGATGCTGGACACCTGGGAGTGGGAGGCCACCGACGACGTCCTCGACCGGATCGAGCACCAGGTGACGGACACCCTGGACCGGGCCCGCCTCGCCGGACACCTCACCTTCTCCGACCGCCTGCGCCCCATCGACCTCGCCGTCCGCGACTGGGCCCGCCGCGACCCGGCCGTCGCCGAGCGCCTGCGCCGCGTGGACAACCGGCGCATGGAACTGCTGCGCGCGGCCATCGGCACCGTCTGCACCGACCCCGCCGAGATCGAGGCCCGCAGCCTGCTGGCCTTCTGCGTGGCCATCGGCAACCACTTCCTCGCCGCCGACCACCCCGGCCGCACCCGCGCCGAGGTCCTCGCCCGGGCCGGCGACCTCATCCTCGACCGCCCGGCCGCCCCCACCCACAAGGACTGACGGCACCCGTGACGCCACCACGGGTCCCGGTCGTCGGCGGCACCGGCTTCATCGGCCGACAGGTCGTGACCGAGCTGACCCGGCAGGGCCGATGAACCGCATCACCCGCATCGCGGTGGGCGCCGCCGGGGCCGCCGCCCTGCTCACGGCGCCCGTGCCGACCTTCGCCGCCGCGACCGGCACTGACACCGCCACGGCCACGACGTGCAAGTACAGTCTCCAGGCCGGGTTGGCGACCTACGCCTGCGCAGACGTCACCGGCAGCAGCATCGTGATCTACGGGAAGATCGGCCTTGCCGGCCCGCCCGACGGGCCGGTGTCGTGGCAGACTCTGTACACCGATCTGTCGGCCGAGGTGGTCGGCGGCAACTCGCTCGGCTCCGTGAGCGGGAGCACGCCGTTCCATTCCACCGGGATCCGGGTGGACGGCTTCACCGCCACCGCCCCGTGCGGTTCGACAGTGCGTGCGACCTTCACGGTGCAGGGAAGCGGCCCATGGGGCACTCGGCCGGTGGTGGAAGTTCCGGTGACCTGCTGACGCTTCATCGATGTGAATGCACAGCCCGGGAGTTGTCGACATCCTGGGCTCGGCCGCCGCGGCGGCCCGCATGGACCTCGTCCGCCACGGAGACCCGGATGGATGCCCTGGCTCACGCATCCCCGGGGATGCGTGAGCCAGGGCATCCGGGCCCACGCGCCGCGTCAGTACTGGGTGGTGACGGTGACGCCGCTGAAGGCGGTCTTGCCGTAGAGGGTGATGTAGCGGTAGCCGGCCGTGGTGTTGGTGACGGTCACGGTCTGGGTGGTGCCACCGTTCGTGGAGGAGGCGGCGTAGTCCGCGTTGGAGGCCCAGCGGTCCGGACTGTAGTAGAGGTAGGCGGTCCCGGTGCCGCCGGTGGTGGAGACGGTCAGCGTGGTGGTGCCGGCCGGCATGTAGATGTACATCTGGTCCGAGCTTCCGGCGTCGGCGGAGCGGCCGGTGCGGAAGCAGTTGTAGTCCAGCTTCCGGGCGTCGGGGTCGGTGCAGGCCGCGGGTGCGGCCGGCGCGGTGACGGTGACGGTCCGGGTCGCGGTGGCGGTCCTGCCGTTGCTGTCGGTGACGGTGAGGGTGACGGTGTAGGTACCGGCAGCGCGGTAGGACTTCGACGGGGAGGCCGTCGTACCGGTGGTGCCGTCGCCGAAGTTCCAGGCCCAGCCGGTGATGCTGCCCTTGCCGGCGGTCTCGGTGGAGCGGTCGGTCAGCTGAACGTTCAGGCCCCGCGTCGTGGCGTCGAAGGCCGCCTTCGGGGTGCCCGCGGTGAGGCAGGTGTCGGTGGCGCAGGTGTCGACCCACCTGGTGAAGTCGGCGTCGTAGGCGGTGCCGATGCCGTTGTAGTACGCGTAGGCGCGGGCGTAGTCGCCGGTGCGGAGGTAGCCGAGCATGGTCTGGACGACGCCCGGGTACCGCTCGATCATGTAGCGGGCGGCCAGGTAGCCCCAGTGGTAGGTCCGGACGACGTCGCTGTTCAGGTACGTGCTCTGGAGCAGGGTGCTGAGCGCGTAGGTGTGTTTGGGGGCCTGGGCGACCGCGTTGAGGTCGGTGACGCCGCGGTAGGTGTAGGAGACGTATTCGGCGACGCCCTCGATCCACCACAGGTCGGGCACGCTGGTCTGCTGGTAGAAATCGCCCTTCATGTCGTAGCGGGCGTCCAGGACGTGGGCGTACTCGTGGTTGAGGTTCCAGATCCGGGCGGTGAAGCCGTTCTCGTTCGGGTGCCGGTACATGAGGGAGACCGGCTGGTTGGCCGGGTCGCTCGGGGTCCCGGTCAGGGTGACCCCGCCGTTGTTGGTGTTCGCCTCGTACATCGCGCCGGCGTAGGTCTGGTAGTCGGCCTGGCTCGCGAAGACCACGAGCTGCACGGACGACTCGTACTGGCCGGGGATGGGGCCGTTGTCGCGGACGAGGCCGTGGAAGTACGCGTCCTCGCCCTTGAGGTCGGCGCAGACGGCGGCGAGTTCGGCCGCGGTGAGGTCCTGGGCCAGGACGGTGAGGGTGGCGTTGCAGGTCTGCCTGATCGGCAGCACGGCCTTGGTCAGCCGCTGCTTCAGGTCGCAGACGCCGTAGTAGGAGCACTGGTCCTTGTCGAAGAAGGCGGCCGTGTTGGCCGTGCCGACCCACAGCGGGGCGGTGGGGCCGGTCATCGACGAGCTGTCGAGCAGGGCCTTGGCCAGCGGGCGGATCCTGGCCTGGAACGCCGGGTACTTGACGAACCGGGTCAGCTCGATGGCGGCGTTGGAGACCAGGAAGCCGGGGTAGGTTCCGAGCAGGTCGTGGTGGGTGCGGGTGAACGCGTCGAGGGTGTCGATGATGCCCGGGTCCGCGGTCACCGCGTCGGCGAAGGACTTGCTCTCGTGGCCCCGGTCCAGCGCGCCGAGGGCGCTGTTGACGTACGTGAGCAGGTTCTTCGAGCTGTCGTACGCGCTGGTGTAGCCGTTCAGCACCTGCCGGTAGGTGTTCAGGTAGCGGCCCTGCTGACCGGCGCTGTCGGTGAGGATGATGACGTCGTTGGCGACCTGGCCGTTCGCGTCGGTGACGTCCGCGGCGTGCGGGGCGGCCAGGAAGGCGTCGATGCCGCGCGTCACGGCGGCGGTCAGCGTCGCGTCGTAGGGGCCGACGTGCGCGAGGTCCTTGTCCTGCACGTAGTAGCCCGCGCGCAGGTAGAGGACGACCTGCCAGGTGGCGGCGGAGTTGTCGCCGGGGTAGGAGGCGGCGGCGCTCTGGAAGGCGTCGGCCATCGTCGCCATCTGGCTCTGGCGGAACAGGGCCGAGGCGTACGGGCTTCCCGCGGTGTAGAACAGCGAGCCGATGCACTGGGGGGTCGAGGCCTTGACGTAGGACACCAGAGCGGCCCCGGTCCTGGCGGCGAAGTCGGCCGGGGTGCACGACTGGGTGGCGACCGGCTCCGCCGCGAGCGCGCGCGGTGCGGCCTTGGCCAGGCCCTTGTCCGGGCCGGTCTCCGCCGGCGCCGTGACGGACGGCGGGTTGACCAGCGGCAGCTGCGCGGCCGTGAGCCGGCGGGCCTGCGGCGCGCCCGGGCTCTCGGGATCGGCGAACGGACTGCCGGGAACGTCCGACGAGCTGCCGGACGGCTGTTGGGGGCTGGCGGCGACCGGTGCGGGGGTGACCGGCGTGGGGGCGGCCTGGCTCGGCGCGGCGGATATGCCGAGCAGGACGGTGCCTGCCGCGGCAGCTGCGGCCAGCAGCCTGGGCATGCCTGAGAGCGGACGCATCGTCTATTCCTTTGTGGGGGAAACGCGAACGGAGCGCCACGGACGTCGGAAGGTGGGGAGGCATCCGAAGCGCGTGACGCACCGTCTCACAGGACCGGCGGAGCTATCAATAGGGTGTGACATGTCACCTGTCGCGAATTCACCCCTGCCGAAAGAAGAAGGGCCGCGGCTCAGCGGGCGTCCAGACCGGCGCAGAAGTCACCAAGCTTCGGCACCTCGCAGCCACTACCGGCGGCGGCTCTCCGTCCCCGCAGGCACGTAGATCGCGAAGTCGCGCTGGAGTACCAGGACGCCCCGGAGTTCACTGCCGATCGAGTGACGAGGGCTCATGTCGGCAGCCAGGGCCCGCCGCCGAGAACCGTCGGCGGCGGGCCCGTCGCGTTCCACGCGCGGCCCGGCGGGGCGGTCGCGGCCGCCCGCACCGCCGGGCTCGGCACCCGTGCCGCTACCCGGCCGTCCGTCGGTCCCCGAGGCCGGTGCCGACCGGCGCGCGGCGCGCCCCGGCGGCCGTGCGGTGCACGGCGACGGCCGCGAGGACCGCGAAGGCCCCGACGAAGGCCAGCCCCCAGGGGATGGTTCGGACGTCGTAGGCGACGAACCAGCCGATCGCCGCCGGGAAGAGGATGCTGCCGGTCATCGAGGAGGAGATGACGAGTCCCACCGACCGGCGGTCCCCGCCGCGTTGGGCGAGCCAGGCGAGACCGGTGGGGAAGACCGGCCCGAGCGCCAGTCCGGCGAGCAGGTATCCGGCGACCGCGCCGTGCGGCAGTGACGCGACGGCGAGGGCGATGCTGGTCCCGGCGAGGCCCGTGATGACCAGGCTCGCCGTCGTGACCCTGCGGGCCAGGGCCACCGTGCCGAACTTCGACACCGCGGTGGCACCCCAGAAGACCGCGACGATGCCCGCCGCCACGGCCGCGGTGTGGCCCTGGCTCTGGATGTCCTTGGCGGCCCAGGCGCCGATCCCGGTCTCCAGCCCTCCGTATCCCAGGTAGAGCAGCAGGAAGCCCGCCAGCGTGTTCCTGCCGAGCCCCTTCGGCGCGTTCCCGTCAGGGCCCTCGTCTCGGGTTCTCCAGGCCGCGACCCTGGTCACCCGGAGGCAGAGGACCGCTCCGGCGGCCACCAGGAGGAACCCGTAGGGCCGGCCCCAGGTGAGGGAGGCTCCGGCCAGCAGGGGGCCGGCCACGGTGCCCAGGGCGAACACCCCGTTGAGGAGGTTCACCATCCCCACGCCGTCGTCCTGGCGGGCGAAGACGTCGTTCACCGTGAGCACGACGTTCCCCGCCCCGAATCCGGCGAGCACGCAGGCGACGAGGCCGACGGCGAGGTTCCCGGAGAGGAAGATCCCGGCGCAGCCCGCGGCGTAGACGACGGTGGCGACCGGGAGCATCCGGCGGCCGACGGACCGGACGGCCGAGGCGATCGCCATGGCCGCCAGACAGCCGGCGAAGTAGGCGGTGATCAGGTAGGGAACGTTCGCCGCACCGGAGGAGTAGCGCCTTTCGAACAACGGGAGCAGCGGTCCCGTGCTGGATTGGGAAATTCCCACGAGGAACAGGAGGAAAAGGGCCGGAAAATAGCCTTCGGCCGTTTTGATGCCTGCGCGCACTGTTGCTCCTGCCGGTCTGGGGCGGGTGGTGCGGGGGATTCCCAACGAGCCTGGTGGCGGCTGGGGAGGCGCAACGTCAAACGGGCACGTTCCGTGATGTGTATCACGGGCCGTACGGTGCCAGCGGGCATCAAATCGGATATTTCGCCCACCTCATCCGTCTGTCTTCCAGTCGAAACATCCCTTTTGGGTGACAGATCGACGGACTCGTGTCCCCTTTCCGGGTCGACCGCCGTCTGCCATAAAGATACTGCTACTACGTACTGCGATGCACTCATCCCTTTCCATGCCGAGACGGAGGAATGACATGCGCTATGCGGTGACCGGCGGCGACGGATTCATCGGCCGTTATGCCATGCGGTATCTGCGGGAACAGGGCCACGAGGCCGTTTCCGTCGACCGCAGTTCCGGTGTCGACCTGCTTGAGGACAAACTCAGGCCCACGCTCGAGGGCGTCGACGGGGTGATCCACCTCGCGGGGATCCTCGGCACCGAGGAGCTCTTCTCCTCGGTCGAGGACGCCATCGACGTCAACATCAAGGGCACCTACCGCGTGCTGGAGGCGTGCCGCGCGAACGGTGCGAGGTTCGTCGGCATCACCATGCCGCAGGTGTGGCAGAACGTCTACCAGACCACCAAGCAGTGCGCACAGAACCTCTCCTACGCCTGGCACGCCAACTTCGACGTCCCGGTCAGCCACGTGCGCGCCTTCAACGCCTTCGGTGAGGGACAGAAGCACTACGGGGTGCAGAAGATCGTGCCCACCTTCGCCGTGCGGGCGTGGAGCGGCCGGCCGATCCCGGTCTGGGGCGACGGCGAGCAGACCGTCGACCTGGTGTACTCGGCGGACCTCGGGCGGATGCTCGTCGAGGCGCTCGGCTTCGGCGACCGCGAGGTCTTCGACGGCGGCACCGGCGTCTCCTTCACGGTGAACGAGGTCGCCCGGATGGTCCTGGAGGTGACGGGGTCCAAGGCCGGCATCGAGTACCTTCCGATGCGCAAGGGCGAGACCCGGAGCGCCGACCTGGTCGCGAAGGGCGAGGGCTGGGACGCACTGGGCTGGCACCCGGAGTTCAGGGCCTCGGACCTGGAGCAGACGGTCGTGCACTACCGTCAGTTCGCCGACTCCTGAGCCTGGGGGCACCGTGGACCCACTGTTCGAAGCCGTGGAGCGGACCCTGCCGTTCTGCGCGCCGGACGACCGGCGGGCCCGTCTCGCGGTCCAGGTGACCGTGACCGGCGGCGGACCCCCCGACCGTACGGCCTACCGCACGGACTTCGGACTGGTCTTCGGCGCCGACGACCTGCTGGGCCACTGGTGGGGCGACTCCCCCGCCACCCGGCTCCGGATCCGGCTGCCGGCCGACCTGCTGACGCGCTTCCGCGGGGGCACCGTCACCGTCACCGGCACCTCCCTGACCATGTCGGGCGGGGTGGGGCTCTCGGTCGACTGGTCCGAGCTGACGGACCTGCGGACCCGCGCGGACGGGCCGCTCTTCCGGGAGTACCTGGCGGCACTGGACCAGCACCCCGCCGGGCCCCCACCCGCAGCCCCACCCGCGTCGCCCGCGCCCGTCGCCGCCGTCGCCGGGCAGCAGGCCCCGCCGGCCCCGCAGGCCCCACCGAGGGGGAACGGGCGGCGGGCCGTGGTCGTCCTCGCGGCGCCCAACGACGCCGACGGCGTGCTGACCGGCATCGCCCGGACCCGCACCCGCCGCGCCGTGGAACTGCTGGACGCCCCCGGGACGCACCTGGTCCTGACCGGGGGCTTCGGCGCGCAGTTCAACACCACGGACCAGCCGCACTGGCGGCACTGCGCCGCCTGGTTGGCCGCACGGCCCGGCGGGCGGCCCCCCGTCCTCGCCTGCCTGGAGACCCGTCACAGTTACGACGACGTCCTGTTCACCCGCGAACTGGCGCGGCACCACGGCCTGGACGAGGTCCTGCTGGTGACCTCCGACTACCACGCGCCCCGGATCCGGTACATCGCGAGCCTCGCGGCACTCCCCTGCCGGGTCGTCGAGGTGTCCCACCCGGACCTCCCGCCCGAGGAGTCGGCGCGGCTCGGGCGGCACGACGCGGGCGCGCTCGGCAGGACGATCGCCTCGACGCTCCTCTTCGGGCGCGACCGGCTCCCGCTGCCGCTGCGGCGGGCGGAGACCGGCGGTCCCGCAGAGGTCTGGCGCCTCGACACCACCGGTACGGAAGGATGAGTGACACCGCATGAGCACGATCGCCTGCGAGCGCGTGCTGTTCGACCTCGACGGCGTGTTGGTCGACTCACTGCCGCTCATCGAGCGGATCCTGCGGGCCTGGGCCGTGGGACACGGCCTGGACGACGACGAGGCGGTGGCCAGGTCGTACGGGCGGCGGGACATCGACCTGATCGCCCTGGTCGCCCCGCACCTGGACGCCGCGCACGAGGCGCGCGTCATCGCCGGGCTGGAGGAGCACGACTTCGAGGGGATCCGGGCCGTCCCCGGCGCCCCGGCCCTGCTGGCCTCGCTGCCGCCCGGCCGCTGGGGCATCGTCACCTCGGGGACGCGGGAGGTCGCCCGGGGGCGGCTGGCCGCGGCCGGGCTGCCGGAGCCGGACGTCCTGCTCGCCGCCGAGGACTTCGAGCGGGGCAAGCCGGACCCGGAGGGCTACCTCAAGGGCGCGGCGGCGCTGGGTGCTCCGGCCGCGGCGTGCGTGGTCTTCGAGGACGCCAGGGCCGGGGTCGAAGCGGCCCTGGCGGCCGGGATGCGCTGCGTCGGCCTGGGCGACGGCCTGTCCGACCTGCCTCCCGGGGTGCTCGCGGCGTCGGTGACGGACCTGACCGAGGTCCGGGCCGAGGTGTCCGAGCAGGGGGTGCTGCTGCACGCGCTCGGTGCGGGGTCGGCCCCGAACCGCCGGCCGCGCTGACCGCCCGGAAGCCCCCGTACGGGACCGGCCAAGCGCGGCGCCGCTCGCCCGCCCGTCCCGTCGCGGCGTTCCAGGGGGCATGGAACGCGCAGGTCAGAGCGGGTTTCACCGTTCCAGCGTCCCGGATCGCCGGGCAGCCCTGGCGCGCGGGACGGATTCCGGGACAGTCTTCGGTCCGGCGGCGACCGGCACCGGGCCGGGCCGCCGGCCGCCCGGTCACCGGGCGCCGCCGCGGCGGCGGACACCCCGCCGCGGACCACTCGACCCAGAAGGATCCCTGCCGTGCGCACCACGAACCGACGCCCGATCGCCGTCCTGCTGGGAGCCGTCGGCCTGCTGGCCGCCGGGGCCGCCCCCGCCGCCGCCGTCCACGGCGGATCGGACACCACGACCAAGGCCCACCCGTTCGTCGTGGCCCTGGAGACCGCCACGGGCGAGCAGTGGTGCACCGGCGCGCTGATCGCGCCGACCAAGGTGCTCACCGCCGGCCACTGCGTGGCCGAGTCGGACGACCCGGGCTCGCTGCGGGTGATCGCCGGACGGACCGACCTGACCGGATCCGGCGGCCAGGTCCGCCGGGTGAAGGGCTACCGGGTGGATCCGCGCTACACCTCCGCCCTGGACCACGACTCCGCCGTCATCACCCTGGACCGTCCGCTGCCGCAGGCACCGGTGCGGGTGGCCCGGAAGGGGGACGCGGCGCTCTACCGGTACGGCCGCACGGCCACGGCGCTGGGCTTCGGTCGCACCGGCTCGGACGGGCCCGGCACCCACCTCAAGAAGGCGCAGCTGACGCTGGCTCCGCCGGCCTCGTGCGACCCGTACACCTCGCCCGGCGACTCGCCGCTGCTCAAGGTCTGCGCCCTGCCGCGGACCGGCACGACGGACAGCATCTGCAAGGGCGACTCGGGCGGGCCGCTGGTGGCCGACGGCGTGGTCATCGGGGTGGTCTCCACCGGGAACAAGTACTGCGACACCCAGCTCCCGATCTCGGTGTACACCCGGGCCACCGACATCCCCGCGCAGCTGCTGTCCTGACCGGACGCCGTACCGGGCTCCGTCCCGCCCACCGGTGCGGGGCGGGACGGGGCTAGTCTCCCGGGAGTCGGTGTTCCTCGACTCCGGGAGAGCGGACCATGGATGTGCACGTGACCGTGTGGGACGACCGCGATCGGGCCGGAACTGGCGGGGCCCCGACGGCCCCCGCCGCCCCGGCCGTCTTCGTCCACACCATCTTCACCTGGGGAAGCGACCCGGCGTACGGGTTCGCCGGGCAGCGGCCCCTCGCGGACGGCCGACGGCTCCTCCTGATGGACCGGCGGGGCTACGGCGACAGCCCGGACACCGCGCGCAGCGACTTCGACGTCGACGCCGGTGACGTCGTGGAGGTCCTCGGTGACGCGACCGCCACCGCGGGGCTCGGCGGAGCCCATCTCGTGGGGCACGGGAACGGCGCCGTCTCCGCGCTCATCGCCGCCGCGCGCCGACCCGACCTGGTCCGCTCCCTCGCCCTCGTCCAGCCCTCCGCCTTCACCGCCGCCGCGCGCCATCCGGTCGTCGCCGCCCTCCTCGACCGGGTGCGCGACGGCGCTCCGGGGGCCCTGGACGGCGTCACGCCGGAGCAGTACCTGCGGGCGTCCACCGAGGGGTTGGGGATGGACATGCCCGAGCCCACGCCGCGCCGGCTCCGCGCCGTCGCCACCTCCATGGGAGAGCGGCCGGTCTGGGAGGCGGAGATCCCGCTGGAGCCGATCCTGGACGCGGCCCTGCCGGTCCTGGTGATCTGCGGGACCTGGGAACGCGCGCCGGCCGCGTACCGGGAGCACGTGGGACTCCCCCTCATGGCCGTGGCCGAGTCCCTCGCGGACTCCCTCGGCGGCCGCCTCCTACGGGTGCCCGGGTACTACCCGCACACCCAGGAGCCGGCCGCCGTCAACGCCGCCCTGCGGGAGTTCTGGGCCTGACCCAGTTCCGCAGGTCGTTCCGACGCCGATCGGCCCCGGGGAGGTCTGCTCGGTGCGGTCGAGCGCGTAGTTCCAGCGCGGGAGGTTCTCGGGCCGCGCGAGGTAGGCGAAGACCTCGCCGACGGGCGCGTGGATGGTCAGGGTGTTCTCGAATCGCATGGTCGGTCCTTGGTCCGGCGCGCGGCCGCCGGCTCCCGTGCGGTGGTGGCGTTGGTCGAGGCTGTGGCCTCAATCGAGGTCGAGGCGTTTGTTGAGGGCCTCGCCCGAGGGTAGGGGGTCGATGAAGTTGTGGAGGAACGCGAGCATCGAGTCGACCTCCAGGCCCTCGCAGGCGGCGTCCATCGCGGCGTAGAGGAACTCCTCGATGCCGGCCACCTCGGAGGCCAGGCGTACGCCCTCGGGGGTGAGGCTGAGATGGACGTAGCGGCGGTCCTCGGCGTCGGTGCGGCGCTCGACCAGCCCCGCGGCGACGACGCGGTCGACCAGCCGGCTGGGGTTGGTGCCGCTCTCGCACACCAGGAGCTGGCCGAGCCCGCTCAGGCTCAAGGTGCCGTGCTGCTGGAGCAGGCGCAGCACCTCGGCCTGGGACGGGGTGATGCCGTGGGGCTTGAGGGCCTGGATCAGGAGCCGGTTGCCCTCGCGCTGGGCCGCCAGGATCGCGAACCGCAGGTGTTCGGCCTTACGCACCGGCACCCGCCCGGAATCCGGGGAGGACGGCGGCGAGGAAGTCCTCGACCGCGCCGGCGTAGGTGGCCGGGTGGGAGAAGCGGAACATGTGGCCGGTGCGCGGCAGGACGACCTCCCGGGCGTCGGGGATGCCGTCGAGCATGATCTTGGCGGCGTCCTCGCCGATCAGCACGTCGTGCGAGGGCGACAGGATCAAGGTCGGGACCCGGACCCGGCCGAGCGCGTCGACGTAGTCGGCGGTGAGGACGGCCCGCACGCGCGCGCCGAAGGACGCGGCCGGGGTGTTGGCGAGGAACAGTTCGCGGCTGCGCTCCTCGCTCCAGGGCACCTGCCCCTCGCCGTCGAACGGGGAGGCGAGTCGGTGGGCGTGGGCCCGCAGCGTCAGCTGCCGGTAGAGCGGGCCGCGGGCCTTGCCGATCACCCGCATCAGGGCCTTCCACGGCTTCGAGGTGACCGGGTTGGCCGCGAAGCCGCCGGACAGGACGAGGGCACGCAGGCCTTGCGGGCGGCGGGTGGCGAGCGCCAGCGCGATGTTCGCGCCGAAGGAGTCGCCGATCAGCACCCAGTCGTCCAGGTCCGCGACCACCTCCTCCACGTGGTCGGCGTAGCGCTCCATGTCGTCGACGCCTTCGGGCAGGCGCAGCGTCCGCCGGGGCGCGTCGCCGTAGGGGGCGAGCTGCTCGGCGCTCCACGGAGCGCCGGAGAAGCACGGCACGAAGACCAGGGTCGGATTCTTCTCCAAAGCGTTCATATCGGACACGTTACACAACACATGTGTCGTGACACAAGTAATCCGGGTCACAGGGGAGCGCTCCGGTCCGGTCCCGCTCACCGCTCGTGGACGACCTCGGGGAAGCTCGGCGAGGGGCCGTCCAGGAGGTGGTCGTCGTGGCCGCGCAGCCAGCGGTCGAGGAACGACGCGACGTACGAGCGGGTGGCCGCCACCGCACGGTCCGGGCGGACGTCGCCGAGGTCGTCGGTCAGCGTCTCCGCGCCGATCGCGCCCTGGCGGGCGAGCTGGGGCAGCAGGGACTGGGCGTCGGTGTAGGAACCGTGGCGGGAGCCGGTGAGGGTCACGTCGGCGTGCCAGCCGGTGCTGTGCCGCCACAGGGCGTCCCAGCCGGGCTGCCGGTGGTAGCTGCCGGAGTCGTCGGCCCCGGTGCCCATCAGCAGGAAGGGCCGGGTCAGACCGTCCTCGGCGGCGCTGGTCGGGAAGACGCCGGTCCTCCCGTCCGGGCCGGGGAAGTGCAGCTGGCCGTCCATGTTGACGCCGGCCTTGACGCGCGGGTCGTCGTGCATGGTCTGGAGGGCCGTGGAGCCTCCCCCGGAGTGGCCGACCATGCCGATCCGGTCGAGGTCGAGCGAGGCGGCGAGGCCGACCGGCAGCCGCTCGTCGTCGCGCAGCCCGGCGAGCCGGTCCAGGACGAAGCGGGTGTCGTCGACCCTGGCCTGCAGCGTCTTGCGCAGCAGGGCTCCCATGTCGGCGCCGGGCCGGGCCATCAGCGCGGGCAGGACGGAGGTGGCGAGGTCCCCGTCGGGGAAGGCGACCTCGGAGGCGTCGTAGGTGTGGTCGACGGTGACGACGGTGTAGCCGCGCGAGGCGAGGTCCTCCACCAGGCCGGTGCCCCAGGTGCGCGGGTCGCCGAAGCCCGCCGAGTACAGCACGACGGGCCGCTTGCCGCCGGGCAGCCCGGGCGCGCCGGCCCGGGCGTGGGTGCGGATGCCCGCCCAGTCGGTGCGGCCGGGCTCGAACCCGTGGGCGCTCTGGGCGGCGCTCCCGGCACTGCCGAAGTGCTCGGCGGCGGCGGGGAGCATGTACGGCGCGCGGTCGTCGCCGGTGGCGGGCCGGGTGGTCGGGTACCAGAGGCTGATCATCAGCCTGCGGGGCTGCCCCGGCTTCCAGGGATCGTCCCGGCGGTCGTCCGTCAGCTGCAGGGACGTCGTGCCGACCGGGTACGGCCCGGTGGGCCGTGGCAGCCAGGCCCTGGCCTGCTGCCCGGTGCCCCGCTCCGGCGCCGCCACCGCGCCCGGTGCGCCGACCCCGCCCGCCGTCGCCGTCGCTGTCGCTGTCGCCGCCAGCAGCACCGCCGCCACGGCCCGTCCCCGCCTGTTCATCGCCGTTCCTCCTCGTGGGTTCCGTCTCGCTCCGAACAGGGGCGAAGGTACGGACGAGGAGGGGCGGAGACCGTCACACCCGGGTATCAAGTCCCCCGTGATACCCGGGTATGACGGTCTCCGGCGCCACGGGTACGGGAGGTACGGGCCGGAGGGAGCGTCGTTGTCCGGTCAGGCGTCGAGCACCTGGCCGTCACGCCTGACGACCGGTCCTTCCGCCGACCACGGGAAGTCGATCCAGTCGTCGGTGCGCTTCCACACGTACTCGCACTTCACCAGGGAGTGCGACTTCTCGTAGATGACGGCGGAGCGGACCTCGGCGACGTGGTCGAGGCAGAAGTCGTGCACGAGCCTCAGGGTCTTGCCCGTGTCGGCGACGTCGTCGGTGATCAGGACCTTCTTGTCGGTGAAGTCGATCGCGGCGGGAACGGGCGCCAGCATGATCGGCATGTCGAGGGTGGTGCCCACACCCGTGTAGAACTCGACGTTCACCAGGTGGATGTTCTTGCAGTCCAGCGCGTACGCCAGGCCGCCCGCCACGAACACGCCGCCGCGGGCGATGCTCAGGACGAGGTCGGGTTCGTATCCGTCGTCGGCGATCGTCTGCGCGAGTTCGCGCACCGCTCGTCCGAAGGTCTGGTAGTCCAGGGTTTCACGCACGTCAGTCACGGCGATCAGTGTCCACGGCCGCCGGCCGGGCGGCGAGCACCGGCACGCTCAGGACCCCGGAGTGTGGCGTTTCCCACCCCGGCCGCGCGCACCGTGCCGGGGCCGGTCCCGTGGCCGGCGCCGTTCGCGGCGGCGAGGCGGGGCGGGGCGGCGGGGGCGGCCGGGCGCGGTGGGCCGTAACCCTTCCGGCGCAGCGTCGTTGGACCGGCCATGAAGAAGCGCAGCATGCTCGCCGTCGCCTCGCTCGCCGTTGGCGTCGTGGCCTCCCTCACCGCGCCGAGTGCGCATGCCAGTGCCCTGGGCGGGCAGGAGGGGCTGCCCGGGCCGCTGAGCAGCGCTCCGGACGTGGCGCCCGGGCAGGTCGGTGACGCGGGCGGCGTCCTCGGGGAGGCCACCGGCTACGTGACCGGCTCGGCGAACGGACTGGTGGCGGCCACGCCCGCGTAGTCCCGTCCGGCGGCTCGGGACGGCTCAGGACAGCGGGGCTCCGAGGTCCTGGGTCCAGTACGGGGTGCCGGCGGAGCTGGTGGCGAAGCCGACGCCGATGTCCTTGAACCCGCAGTCGAGCATGTTGGACTGGTGGATTCCGCCGTCCATCCAGCGGGCGAAGACGGCGGCCGGAGTGGTCGGCCCCCGGTCGAGGTTCTCGCCCCACTGGGACCAGCGGTAACCGGCGGCGGTGATCCGGGCCTCGGTTCGGACGCCGTCCGGGTTGACGTGGTCGAAGAAGGCGCGGGTGGCCATGTCGTCCGCGTGCTTCTGGGCCGAGCCGTGCAGCCGGGGATCGATCCGCAGCGGGGCGCAACCGGCCTTGGCACGTTCGGCGTTGACCAGGTCGACCAGCTGGCGCTCCGGGTTGCCCTGCGGTGTCGCGGAGGCGGAACGGATCGCGGTCGGCGTCGGTGTGGGCGCCGCCGTCGCCGTCGGGGTCTCCGTAGGTGCCGGGGTCTCGCCGGGTGTCGGGGTCGGCGTCGGGGTGACGGCAACGGGTGCGGCGGCCGCAGCGGTTGCGTCCAGGGCCGCGGCCGGGGCGGTCGGCTCCGGTGCCGCCCCCTGCGACGGCCCGTCGGTCTGCGGCCAGACCAGGGCGAGGGTGGTCACGGCGACGGCCGCGGCGGCGCCGCTCACCAGGACGGCCTTGCGGGCCGCGGTGCCGGCCCAACCGCCGTGCCCTGCCGCTCCCGCGTGCGCGCCACCGGCATGGGCCCCGGCACCCGATCCCGCTCCGGAGCCCGCTCCGGCGGCGGCGGTCGAGGAGGCGACGGCGGCCGCGGTGTGCTGGAAGTGCAGCAGCACGGGCGAGCCGAGCGGGATCGGCACCAGGGCGAGGCCCGCCAGCAGCCCCTCGGCCGGGAACAGGTCCCGACCGAGACCGCCGCAGTCGGCGCAGTCACGGATGTGACGGGCGATGCGCTTGCGCCAGACCGAGTTCGGGGTGCCGTCGAAACCCGCGGTGAGCTCGGTCAGCCCGGGGCAGCGGGGGTACGCGCAGAGCGCGCGGACGACGACACGGCCCGCTTCGAGCTGCTTCTTCATCCGCTGCACGCGCACGGCGGTGTGCTGGGGGCTCAGGTCGAGGGCCTCGGCCAGCTCGGCGCGGGTCAGTTCGCCGACGGCCTCCAGCCACCAGAGGGCGAGCAGTTCGCGGTCGTCGGGGTCCAGCCAGCGGGTGGCCTCGGCCACCTCGCGGCGCTGGCCCGACAGGCCGAGGCGCAGGATGGTGAGATCGGTGAAGTCGGCACGCGGGTCGGCGACCTCCCAAGTCTCGTCCAGGCCTCCGACGGTCGGCTGCTGCTGGCCGGCGGCGTGCCGGCGCCGCACCTGGTTCATGGTGATGGCGACCAGCCAGGACCGGAAGGACTCCGGGTCGCGGAGCCCGTCCAGGCCGTCAAGGGCCCGGATCATGGTCTCCTGCGCCACGTCGTCCACGTCGGCGTGGCCGCCGAGGGCGCGGCCGGCCACGTTGTAGACGAGCGGCAGCCAGGCGGCGACCAGCGCCTCCTGGGCCTGCCGGTCACCTGCCTGCGCCGCGAGCACCAGGCTGGTCCCGGTCCTGTTCTGCACATCAGCGTTCATGGTCCGCACTCCGTCTTGCCGTGTTTCCGTCCGCCGCTGCCTCCTCGGAGACCTTTGGGGAGTGATCAGATAACAACAATGTGCACGGAATCGGAAAATCGGGCCGGACCGGTCGGTCCGGCCCGGTAGTGGGAACGGGCCGGACCACGAGCGGTCAGGTACGGAAACGCGCGGTCAGGTGCGGAAACGGGCGGGCGCGGGGCGGGCGCGGTTCACCTCGGACGCGGTTCACCCGAAGACGGACTCACGGCGGGCTCGTGGCCGGTACGCGGCCGACTCGCGGCCGCTCGACAGCCGCTCGACGGCCGGCTCACGCCGGGGCGGCGAACACCTGGGTCCACCACGGGCCGTTGGCGCCGGTCCGCACGCCCACTCCGAGCTGCTTGAACGAGCAGTTCAGGATGTTGGCCCGGTGGCCGGGGCTGTTCATCCACGACTCCATCACGGCGGCCGGGTCCTTCTGCCCGCGGGCGATGTTCTCGCCCCAGGTGCTCCAGCTGTAGCCGGCCGCCTCGATCCGGTGGTCGGCGTGGTCGCCCTCGGGGCTGGCGTGGTCGAAGTAGTTGCGGTCCGCCATGTCGTCGCTGTGCGACTGGGCCGCGCTCGCCAGCCGGGGCTCGGCGCTGACCGGTCCGCAGCCCGCCTTGGCACGCTCGGCGTTGACCAGGTTCACGACCTGCTGGGCGTCCGACGGGGACGCGCCCCCGCCCGCAGGCTGGGCGGCGGCCCGCTTGGCGGCGGTCTGGGCCGGAGCGGTGGTGCGGGTGGGGGGCGGAGTCGCCTTGGCCGCGGCGGCCGTGGGGGTGGGAGCGGCGCTCGGGGAGGCGAAGGCCGAAGCCGTCGGGGCGGCCGGCGCGGTGGTGGCCGGGGCCGGCGCGGCCGGGGTGCTCGGGGCGGCCGTCGGACCGGCGGTGGCGGTGGTGGCGGCGGCCCCCGGCTGGACGTCCGGGTTGGTCCCCCCGGCGCCGGGCACCTGGATGCCCTCGTGGGTACCCAGCTCCGCGGCGATCAGCATGTCGGCGGCCAGCGACTGGCCCGCGATGTCACGGTCGGTCTGCTTGCCGCCGAACGCCGCGTAGCCCGCGCCCGCCAGCGCGGCGATCAGCCCGGTGCCGGCCACGGCCGCGACGACGGCGGTCACCGGGACGATCCCGCCGCGCCGCCGTCCGCGCCGGCCCCGACCGGTGTGCCGCTCGGCAGCCCGCCGCGCCGCCCGGCCGCCGGAGCGGCCCCGGGTTCCGCTCCCGCTGTCGCTTCCGGCACCGCCCCCGCTCGCCGGGAGGATGGTCGTCCTGTCGTCGCTGTTCACGTGGCCACGCTTTCTGTTCCGGGTCGACTGGTCGGGTGCCGACACTGGGGAGACCTCCCGGCGGGGCGCCGATAACAGAAATTCCGAACGAATGTCCGGCGGTCGGCCCGCGGGCTCAGCCGACCGGTGCCTCCGGAGCCATGTCGTAGGTGATGAACCTGGTCCGGGTGGCGACCTGGTCGTACTTGCCACGGGCCCGGTAATTGTCCTCGGAGGTGATCCAGCGGACGGTGACCCACCCACGTTCCGCCGCGATTTCCCGCAGCCGGCCCAACAGCGCGTCCACCGCTCCGCCACCGCGGACCTCCGGCGCCACGAACAGATCGTCCAGGAAGCACCCGACCGCCCCGTGCAGCGGACGCGCGAACGGCCGGTAGTGCGCCAGGCCGACCGGCCGGCCGTCCCCGTCCCGCGCCAGCAGCCCCGCGAGCTCGTGCCCCGGGTCCATCAGCCAGGACCACACCAGCTCGGCCTTCTCCTCCGGGATCGCCACCCGGTAGAACTCGCAGTACCCACGGAAGAGTTCACGCCAGGCGGCGTAGTCACCGGCCTCGGGCGCGCCGATCGTCCAGTCGGTCGTGGGGGTGTCGCTCATCTCGGTCTCCATCACTCGGGCGGCAGTGCGAGCCCCCAGCATGACGCCCCGTCGGTCCTCCCCTGATCACCGCCCCGGCCAAGACCGCCCGCCCGCTGTGCCACTCCGGCGCCTTGCGGAGCGCCCCGCCCCTGCGGTCGCGCGAGGCGGCCGGCCGGACCCGACGGGCGGCGCTTCGCCTCCCTGACGCCGGCGCCGGTGGACGGGGGCGGGCAGCCGGTCCCGGGGGTGGACGTCGTCATGCGGGGGCGGGGCGGGCAGCCGGTCCCGGGGGTGGACGTCGTCATGCGGGGGCGGGGCGGGCAGCCGGTCCCGGGGGTGGACGTCGTCATGCGGGGGCGGGACGGGCAGCCGGCCACGAGGACCGGTGTCGTCGTGCGGGGACGGGGGCGGGGCCGGATGCTGAGGAGGGTGGAGGTGATGGTGTGCCGGGGTTGTCGCGGTTGGCGTCGGTGTCGCGGGAGGTCGCGGCGGAGCCGGGGCGGCGGGCGAAGACGGAGCTGCTGGCCGCCTGCCTGCGGGGGTTGGGGCCGGTGGACGGGGCTGCCGCCGTGGCGCTGCTGTCCGGGGAGTCGCAGCGGCTGCGGACCGGGATCGGCCCGGCGGCGCTGCGGGGGTTGCCGGAGCCCGCGGCGGAGGCCTCGCTCGGGGTGCGGGAGGCGGAGCGGGAGCTGGAGCGGATCGCGGGGGTGCACGGGGCGGGCGCGCAGGCGGAGCGGCGGCGGCTGCTGCACGGGCTGTTCGCGCGGGCGACCGCGGTGGAGCAGGGGTTCCTGCGGGCGGTGCTGGTCGGGGACCTGCGGCAGGGCGCGCTGGACGCGATGGTCGGGGACGCCGTGGCGCGGGCGGCCGGGGTGCCGGCGGCGGCGGTGCGGCGGGCGGTGATGTTCCGGGGGTCGGCCCGCGCGGTGGCGGAGGCGGCGCTGACCGGCGGGGAGGCGGCGCTGGCGGCGTTCCGCCTGGAGGTGGGTCGGGCGGTGCGGCCGATGCTGGCGGCCTCCGCGCCGGACGTGGCCACGGCGCTGGAGCGCACCGGTCCGGCCGCGCTGGAGTGGAAGCTGGACGGCATCCGGCTGCAGGTGCACCGGGAGGGCGGGGAGGTCGCGGTGTTCACCCGCGGCCTGGACGACATCACCGCCCGCGTCCCCGAGGTGGTCGAGGCCGCGCTGGCGCTGCCGCTGGGGTCGGCGGTGCTGGACGGCGAGGCGGTCGCGCTCGGCCCGGACGGGCGGCCGCGCCCGTTCCAGGAGACCGCCGCACGCGCCGCCTCCCGGCGGGACCCGGACCGGCTGCGCGCCGAAGTCCCGCTCGACGCCTACTTCTTCGACCTGCTGCACCGGGACGGCGAGGACCTGGTGGACCGCCCCGGCCGGGAGCGCTGGGCGGCGCTGGCCGGGGCGGTGCCGGACGGCCTGCGGGTGGCCCGGGTCGAGACCGGGGACCCGGACCAGGCACTGGCCTTCTTCCGCGAGACGCTGGCGCTCGGCCACGAGGGCGTCCTGGTGAAGGACCCGGCCGTCCCGTACGCGGCCGGGCGGCGCGGCGCGGGCTGGATCAAGGTGAAGCCGCGGCACACCCTGGACCTGGTGGTGCTGGCCGCCGAGTGGGGCAGCGGGCGCCGGCACGGTTTCCTCAGCAACCTGCACCTGGGCGCCCGGGCCGCGGGCGAGCCGGGACTGGGCCCGTGGGTGATGCTCGGCAAGACCTTCAAGGGCCTGACCGACGGGACGCTCGCCTGGCAGACCACGGAACTGCTGGCCCGGGAGACCGGGCGGGACGAGCGGACGGTGCGGGTCCGACCGGAACTGGTCGTCGAGATCGCCTTCGACGGGGTGCAGCGCAGCCCCCGCTATCCGGCCGGTCTCGCCCTGCGGTTCGCCCGGGTGGTGCGCTACCGGCCGGACAAGTCCGCCGCCGAGGCCGATACCGTCGCGACCGTACGGGAGATCGCCGCCGCCGAGGGGCTGTGAGCCGGGCCGGCGACCGCCCGGGACCGGGCGCCGGGTGGGGCCGGAGGCGATGGGCCGGGGCCGGGTGCCGGGGCGCGCACCCGACCGTCCCGGTCGCGCCGCTTCAAACCTGCCCCGCCTCCCGGCGGCTCCGACGGGGACCGAATCGGCCATTCTCGGCGATCCCGTGACCGCACCCTCCGTGGACGGATCAGCGGCGGTTAGGTTGGCAATGACAACGAGAGGCGGCCGCCGGGCAGCCGGCGGCGCACTGGCGAGAGGTACCCGACCATGCGGGTGAGTATCGACCGGGACCGCTGCTGCAGCTCCGGGATGTGCGTCACGAACGTTCCCGAGGTGTTCGACCAGGACGACCACGACAGTCTGGTGAGACTCCGTCAGACCACCTTCCGGCCCGACCAGTTCGAGGATCTCAGACTCGCCTCCCAGCTCTGCCCGGGCGGCGCCATCACCGTGGTCGAGGACGAGCCGACGGAGACCGGGGCCACCTCGGTCGACGGCTGACCGGCCCGGCCACGACGGGAACCGGAACCGAAGCCACCACCGAACCCGCACCGCTCCCGCGACCGAGGCCGCGACCACGGCCGACGGGCGTCCGGCGACCACCTCCCCCACCGGAGAACCATCGCGACGCAAGGAGACCCCGCCTTGACGAGCACACCCACCGTCCCAGCCCTCCCGCTGCCGGCCCGGCACTCCGCCGGCTGCCCGTTCGGCCCGCCGCCCGCGTACACCGAGGCCGCCGCCACCGCCCGGCTGACCCGCGCCGAACTGCCCGGCGGAGAGTCCTGCTGGCTGGCCACCGGCTACACCGAGGTCCGCACCGTGCTGTCCGACCGCCGGTTCAGCGCGGACGTGCGCCACCCGTCCTTCCCGCTGCTGGTCGCCGGCAGCCGGGAGCGGATCACCGAGAACCCGAGCTTCCTGAACCTCGACGACCCCGAGCACGGCCGGCTGCGCCGGATGGTCACCGGGGACTTCCTGGTCAAGCGCGTCCAGGCGATGCGCCCGGACATCCAGCGGATCGTGGACGAGGCGCTGGACGCGATGACCGAGGGCCGCACCGAGGCCGACCTGGTCGCCGACTTCGCGCTGCCCGTCCCGTCCCTGGTGATCTGCCTGCTGCTCGGCGTCCCGTACGAGGACCACGGGTTCTTCCAGACCATCAGCCGGACGCTGCTCAGCAACGCCCTCACGCTCGAGCAGCGCGTGGACGCCCGGGACGAGATGCTGGCGTACCTGGAGGAACTCGCGGCCCGCAAGCGGGCGGAGCCGCAGGACGACATCCTCAGCCGGCTCGCCGTCCGGGACGACCTCACCCCGCACGACGTCGCCGCCACCGGCATCCTGCTGCTGATCGCCGGGCACGAGACGACCGCGAACATGATCTCGCTCTCCACCGCCCTGCTGCTGGACCGGCCCGAGCAGATCGCCAGGCTCGCCGACCCGGCCGCCCTGCCCGGCGCCGTGGAGGAACTGCTGCGCCTCCTCACCATCATCCACACCGGGGTGCCCCGGGTGGCGCTGGAGGACGTGGACCTGGGCGGCACCACCGTCCGAGCCGGGGAGGGCGTGATCGCGATGCTCTCCACCGCCAACCGGGACGAGGAGATGTTCGGCGGCGCCGGCCGTCGGGCGACGGACCAACTGGACCTGGACCGGGACGCCCGCCGCCACATGGCCTTCGGCTTCGGCGTGCACCAGTGCCTGGGCCAGCCGCTGGCCCGCGCCGAGCTGCAGATCGCGCTGGCCACCCTGTTCCGGCGGCTGCCCGGGCTGCGCCTGACCGTCCCGCGCGACGAGCTGGCGTTCCGCACCGACTCGTTCATCTACGGCATGCGGTCACTGCCCGTCACCTGGTGACGCCGGTACGGGGTCCTGGTGCGGTCCGCGGGCTCCTCCCCGGTCACTCGGCTGGCCGCAACCCCGGGGCGGAGGCAGGCTGGAGGGGCGAAGAGACACCACCGGTCCTGGCGCCCCGCGACTCGGCGCGCCAGGACCGGCCGAGGAGACGGAGCCCGCGATGACCGACATGAGCGACCGGTCCAAGCCGAGCACCGAGGAGGACGAGGACATCCGCGCCGCGGACCCCGAGGAGGGCATCCCCTCGATGCAGAACCTGCACGCGCAGGACACCTCCCGGGCGGAGGGCGCCCCCATGCTGGACGAGCCCGGCCAGCCCGGCTGACCGTCCGCCGTACCGACTCGACCGCCCGGTGGAACCGGGCGGTCGCCGCGACCGCGGGTGTCGCTGCTCCGGCGGCGAGCCACCCGCGGGGGAGGATAGGCGCATGACCGAACACGACCAAGGCAACCGCCAGGCCCGGCCGCCCGCGGACCCGCGCACGTCGTGGGCGACCTGGACCACTCAATCGATCATCAGCGGCCCCGGAGGAGTGACCACCGCCGAGGTCGGTCCGATCTCCGGCGACCTCACCGTGCACACCACCTGGGTGGACGGTGAGGCCAGGCTGACCGTCCAGTACACCGGCGCGCTGGACTGGTACACGGTCGCCGGCAGCCCGGTGCCGGCGCACGACGAGACCACCGCGCGGGCCATCCACCAGGCGATGGTGAACGGCGTCAAGGAGGGCCGGGGCGCGGGCGCCCCGGCGCCGCCGAGGCATTAGGAAGCCCGCGCGACGACGGCACGCCCGGGGCCGGTGACCGGTCCCGGGCGCGCCGTCCTGCTGCTCCCCCGCGGCTACCGGGCCTTCCCCCGCTCCCCCGGCTGGGCCGTCCCGCCCACCGGCGCCGGGGCGGTCGCGGCCCAGTAGTCGCCGTCCACCGGCCGCCGCCCGCGCAGGTCCTCCCGCACCTCGTCGGCCAGCCGGCGGGTGTCGCGGCGGTTCATGGTGGCGCCGATTCCCGCGCCGACCAGCAGCGGCGTCACCGCCGGCAGGTGGCGCAGCGAGCTGCGGGTCAGCCGGCGGCCGAGCTTCCGGCGCACCTCCGAGCCGATCGCCAGCGCGGCGAAGCCGGCGGGCCGCACCAGCAGGCTCGCGTCGATCCCCCGGCGGTCGGCCCAGGCCCCGAGGTAGGCGCCGGCCCGCTGGGTGGCGGTGCCCACGGCCGGGGTGCCGTACACCTCGTGCAGCTCGGCGATCAGCTTGACCTCCACGGCCGCCACCGCGAGCGTCTCGGCCGCGATCTCCGCCGGCATCGCGGGCGGCACCGGCAGCATCGCCGCCGCGCCGACGCCCGCGCCGAGCGCGCCGGAGGCCCGGACGGCGCCGGCCACCAGCAGATCGGCCAGCTGCTCGGGGAAGGCGGCGTCCGGGTGCTGCGCCCGCAGGGTGGCGAGGTCGCGCACCGGGATCCGCGGCGCGGTCCGCACCAGCTGCTCGGTCAGCGCCTTCCCGCCGTACGCGGCGCCCTTGGCCGCTCCCCTGGCGGCGGCCCGGCCGCCCTGGCCCAGCAGTCGGGCGGTGTGCAGCACCAGGGCGCGGCCGCGGCCGCGCCGCCGTGCCGTGTACGCGGCGACCGGGCCCTCGCCGACGGGCCGCTCGGACTCCTCGACCAGTTCGGCGAGCCGCTCGGTCAGCTCGGCTCCGGCCCGGTCGGGCTCGGTCGGGCCGGAGCCGGCGGGATCCGGTTCGACGGCCGGCCGGGAGCGGCCGGGCCTGCGGAAGACTGCCATGGGAATCCGGTGCCCCTTTCGCTGGGCGGCGGCACGGCCCGGGGGCCGGGGCCGCCTACTCGACGATCTCCACCCCACGCCAGAAGGCCACCCGGTCGCGCACGTGCTCGGCTCCGGGCATCGGGTCGGCGTAGAACCAGGCGGCGTCCGGGTTGGTCCGCCCCTCGACCTCCACCGTCCAGTAGCCGGCGGTGCCCTTCCAGCCGCACACCGTGGTGGTCTCCGAGGGGCGCAGGTACTCGGTGCGCACCGCCTCGGCCGGGAAGTAGTGGTTGCCCTCGACGACGACGGTGTCGTCGCTCTCGGCGATGACGACGCCCTGCCAACTCGCTGTGGTCATAACGCGATTGTGCCTGACGGAGGTGTTCCGCGCCGCTGCTTCCGGTCAGGACAGCGGGTGGGCGTGCACCGGCCCGTTCGGCTCCTGGTGGCCGCCGCTGGCCAGCATCCGGACCTCGCCGGCGGCGCTGATCTCGGCCCGGACGATGCCGGTCTCGTCCTCGTACACGGGGTGGCCGCCCGGGCCGGTCGCGTCGGTGCGGGTCACCACCACGACGTCCTGCGGGGCCTGGGTGCCGGGGGTACCGGGGAAGGTCAGGGCGTAGCGCTCGGCACGGTTCATCACACCGGCTCCCGCCTACCCGGCGGCCTCGGCCGGCACGGCGGCCCGGGCGTGCGGGCCGCGGACCTCCAGCTCGGCGAGCAGCCGCCCGGTGGCCTCCGCGACCGCCTCGACGGCCCGGTCGAAGGCCTCCCGGTTGTGCGCCGCGGGGGCCCGGAACCCGGACACCTTGCGGACGTACTGGAGGGCCGCGGCGTGGAAGTCCTCCTCGTCGGCGTCGGGCGTGACGGGAGGTCGCAGGGTCTTGATGTTGCGGCACATGCTCCCAGTCTCGCGCGCCTCGGCCGGGTCGGCGACCCCCGTTCGTCACACGCACCTCACGACGCCGTCACCCGGCCGGATTAGGATGCCGGACGAACGAATTCGTCCCGCTTCGTCCGGCCGCCCGTTCCACCCGTCGTCCCCGCCCTTCGCCCCGCCCCGCCCTTCGCCCCGCCGCGCGCTTCCCCGGTCCGTCGGCATCACTCCGGAGTCCCCCCTTGCCTCTCGCGCTGCTCGCGCTGGCCGTCACCGCGTTCGCCATCGGAACCACCGAATTCGCCGCCATGGGCCTGCTCCCCCAGGTCGCCGACAGCCTCCACGTCTCCATCCCGCAGGCGGGCTGGCTGATCTCGGCGTACGCGCTGGGGGTGGTGGTCGGTGCGCCGCTGCTGACCGCGCTGGCCTCCGGACGGCCGCGCAAGGCCGTCCTGGTGGCGCTGGCCGGCCTGTTCGCGACCGGCAACCTGCTGTGCGCACTGGCCCCCGACTTCTGGACCCTGGCCGCCGCCCGGCTGGTCACCGGGCTGCCGCACGGGGCCTTCTTCGGGGCCGGCGCGGTGGCGGCGGCCGAGCTGGTCGCGCCGCACCGGCGGGCCCGGGCGGTGGCCGTGATGTTCTCCGGACTGACCGTCGCCAACATCGTCGGCGTCCCGGCCGCGACCCTGCTCGGCCAGCACCTGGGCTGGCGGGCGACCATGCTGGTGGTCGTGCTGATCGCGGCCGCCGGGACGGCCGCCATCGCCCGGCTGGTGCCCGCGCTCCCCTCCCCCGGCCAGTCCGGGCTCCGACACGAGCTGCGGGCCTTCCGCAGCGGGCAGCTCTGGCTGGCGCTGGCCACCGTGGTGTTCGGCTGCGGCGGCTTCTTCGCCTGCTACAGCTACATCGCGCCGCTGCTCACCGAGGTCTCCGGGTACGCCACCGGCTCGGTGACGCTGGTGCTGGCGCTGTTCGGGGTCGGCATGACGATCGGCAACGTCCTGGGCGGGTTCGCCGCCGACCGGGCGCTGCGGCCGACCGTCTGCGCGGCCTTCGTGCTGCTCTCCGCCACCCTGGCGCTGTTCGCGGTGACGGCTCACGCCCGCTGGTCGGCGGCCGTCACCGTGGTGCTGATCGGGCTGTTCGGCTTCGCGATCGTGCCGGCCGTGCAGACCCTGGTGCTCCAGAAGGCGCGCAGCGCCCCGACCCTGGCCTCGGCGACGGTGCAGGGCGCCTTCAACCTGGCCAACGCCCAGGGCGCGTACTTCGGCGGGCTGGCGCTGGCCGCCGGGTTCGGCTGGACCGCGCCGACGCTGGTCGGCGCGGGCCTGGCCGCCGCGGGAACGCTGATCGCGGTGCTCGCCTGGGCGGCCGACCGGCGCCGGCCCGCCCCCGTGGCGACGGAACCGGCGGCGGCCGGGGTGACCGCGGTGGCCGTCGACGGGAAGGTGACGGCGGTCTAGATCTCCCGGTGGGCCTCGGCGAGCAGCTGGTAGCCGGCGCCGTTGGCCTTGATGCCCGCCCTCTCGTCCTCGGTCAGCTCGCGCCGGACCCTGGCCGGGACGCCGGCGACCAGCGAGCCGGGCGGGACGGCCATGCCCTGGGGCACCACCGCGCCGGCCGCGACCAGCGAGCCGGTGCCGATCCGGGCGCCGTTGAGCACGGTGGCGTTCATGCCCACCAGGACGTCGTCCTCGACCGTGCAGCCGTGCAGCACGGCGTTGTGGCCGACCGATACCCGTTCGCCGACCACCAGCGGGAAGCCGGGGTCGGCGTGCAGGGTGCAGTTGTCCTGGATGTTGCTGCCCGCGCCGACGCTGATCGACTCGGCGTCGCCGCGCAGCACCGCGCCGTACCAGACGCCGGCACCGGCGGCGACGGTCACGTCCCCGACCACGACGGCGTTGGGCGCCACGAAGGCTCCCGGGTCGACGGCGGGCTCCCTGCCCCCGACTGCGGCGATCAGCGGCTCTGCCATGGCTCGTCCTCCTGGTGACGGTGGGCCGTTGGGTCGCCGGTCAGCGTAGGGGGTCGGTCAGGGTGCCGTGCGGGCGAGGTCGGGTCCGGCCGCGCCGGGGGCGGTCGCGGGGGCCGCGGGCCGGGCGCCGCAGAGCGCCGTCACGATCACCGTGTTCCAGGCGGCGTTGGCGGGCGCCTCCGGGGCGTCGTGGACGGTGGTGCTCCCGGCGAACGCCCGCCCGCCGTCCGGGGCGCCGAGCATCATCGTGCTGTAGCCGGGGACGCCGCCCGCGTGGCCCCAGAAGGAGCCGCAGGGGGTGTCGAGGCGCTGCAGGCCGAGGCCGTACGTCCGGCCCTCGCCGTGGGCGGTGGTCCGTTTCATCGCGGCGAGTTCGGCCGGGCGCAGCAGGCGGCCGCCGAGCAGGGCGTCGAGGAAGGCGGTCAGGTCCGCCGTGGTGGAGACGCCGGCGCCGGCCGGGCCGGCCATCGAGGGGTTGAGCAGGGTGACGTCGACCGGGCCGGTGGCGGTCTTGAGGTAGCCGTGGGCGTGCGGGCCGGGGAGGACGGGCGAGTCGCCGGGCATCCGGGTGCCGGAGAGGCCGAGCGGGCGGATGATTCTGCGGGTCACCTCCTCGTTCCAGCTGCGGCCGGTGAGCTTCTCGACGACCATCCCGATCAGGACGTAGTTGGTGTTGGAGTACCGCCAGTCCTGGCCGGGCGGGAAGTCGGGCGGGTAGCGGTTGGCGATGTCCACCAGGTCCTGGAGGCCGTAGTGCCTGAAGCGGCCGCCGTCGAGCCATTGCGGCCGCTGGAAGTCGAAGGCCTGGTCCTGGGCGTACTCGGCGACGCCGCTGGTGTGGTCGAGGAGTTGCCGGACGGTGATCGCGGCGCTGTTCGGGACGACGCCGGGCAGCAGGCACTCCAGGCGGTCGTCGAGGTCCAGCCGGTGCTCGCCGACGAGCTGGAGCAGCGTGGTGGCGACGAAGGTCTTGGTGGCGCTGCCGATCCGGAAGGAGCCCCGGGGGTCGGCGGGCTCGTCGGTGCCGAGTTCGGCGACGCCGGTGGCGTGGCGCCAGCCCAGCCGGCCGTTCTCGCGGACGGCGCCGAGGGCGGAGACGGAGTAGCCGGGGTCGGTCATCCCGGCGAGGGCGGCGTCGGCGGCCGTCCAGTCGCCGGTCCGGCGTTCGGCGGCGGCGCCCTCGGCGGCCGTCGGATCGGTGGTGCCCTCGGCGGCCGTCCTGTCAGTGGTCGGCCCGTCGGCGGTCGGCCCGTCGGCGGCGGTGCCGTCCGCGCGGGTCACCGCGAGGTGTACGGCGCCGCGGCAACCCGCCGCCGACGACCGGTCGCCCGGTCCGGCGAAGGCGGCCGGGGAGAGGGCGGTGAGCAGTCCCGCGCCCACGGCGGCGGCGAGGGCCGCGCGCAGCAGGGGCCGGCGGCGGGCGGGGGCGGTCGGGTCGGCGGTCATGCCGTCCTCCCTGTTCCGGGGTCTGCGGTGTGGTCGACTCCTGCTGGATGGTGCTCACTTGGCACCCTGCCGGATCGGCCACGCCGGGTCGTCCCCCTGGGGAGGGGGTCCCGACCCCGAGGGATCCCGGAGCCGGACCCCGGGGACGTGTCGGGGTCCGGCTCCGGCGGCGGGCCTCAGGAGAGCGGCGCCTTGGTGCGCAGGACCTCGATGAAGGCCCGCAGCCACGCCGGGTGGTCGGGCCAGGCCCGGGCCGAGACGACCGTGCCGTCCACCACCGCCTCGCCGTCCACGAACTCGGCGCCCGCCGCCGTGATGTCCGGGGCCAGCGCCGGGTAGGCGGAGGTGCGGCGGCCGTCCAGCACGCCGGCCGCGGCGCTGATCAGCGGGCCGTGGCAGATCTGGGCGACGGGCTTGTCCTCGGCGAAGAAGTGCCGGGCGATCCGTTGGACGTCGGGGTCGTTGCGCAGGTACTCGGGGGCGCGGCCGCCGGGGATGACCAGGGCCGCGTAGTGGGCCGGGTCGACGTCGGCGAGGGCCAGGTCCGCGGGCCAGGTGTAGCCGGGCTTCTCGGTGTAGGTGTCGAAGCCCTCGACGAAGTCGTGCACCACGAACTGGAGGAGCTTCTTCGTCGGGGCCGCGATGTCGACCAGGTAGCCCTCCTCGCGCAGTCGCTGGTAGGGGTAGAACACCTCCAGTGACTCGGCGGCGTCCCCGGTGACGAGCAGGATCTTCGATGTCATCGCCGACATCCCTCCACGTGGTCGAGACTCAGGTCCGGTGGCGGCGCGGGGCGGCGGCGGGCCGGCCCGGGCCCGGTCCAACCTCCCGTACCGCGGACACCGTTGGCAACGGGGCGCACCGGGCGCACGACGGCGCATCCGGACGTTCGCGCGCCGGTTGCGGGGAGTGCGCGCCCGGCGGCCCGCCCGGCTGCGGGTGCCGCCGGCCCGCGGCCTAGACTCCTGCTGCCCGGCCCGACCGCTCCCGGAGGAGCCCATGCCCGACCGCACCACCCACCTCGTCCTCCCCGGCTACCAGAATTCCGGCCCGGGGCACTGGCAGTCCCGCTGGGAGGCGGCCGAGCCCGAGTCCTTCCGCCGGGTCGAGCAGGCGGACTGGGACCGCCCGGACCGGACGGACTGGGTGGCCCGGGTGGACGCGGCGGTGGCCGCGGCCGCCGCCGCGGGCCCGGTGGTGCTGGTCGCCCACAGCCTGGGCTGCGTCACGGCGGCCCACTGGGTGGCCACCGCCTCCGCCGAGCGCACCGCCGCCGTCCGGGGCGCGCTGCTGGTCGCCCCGGCGGACGTCGACACCGCCGAGGTGCCGGAGCTGACGGGCTTCCGCCCGGTGGCCCTGGAGCGCTTCCCGTTCCCGACCGTCGTGGTCTCCTCGACCGACGACCCGTGGGTCTCCGCCGAGCGGGCCCGCGCGTTCGCCGCCGCCTGGGGCGCCCGGTACGTCGAGCCGGGCGCGTACGGGCACCTCAACTCCGACTCCGGACTGGGCGACTGGCCGGAGGGCCGCGAACTGCTCGCCGAACTGTGACCGCGACCACGGGGGAACGGGGGGACGGGGGGACGATGAACCGGGGAAGGACCGACCGGGGGGCGCCGGGCCGGCGGACCTCCCGGCGCAGGCGCGTCCTGGTCCGGCTGCTGGCGCTCGGCGGGCTGGCCGCCGTCCTGCTCTACACCGAGGGGCAGTGGGAGAGCCGCTCGGGCGGGCGGATGCTGGTCGCCGACCTGCTCAACCGGCCGGAGCTGCTGCTCGGCGGGGCGCTGGCGGCGCTGATCGCGGCCGCCTGGCTGGGCGATCTGCGCGCCGCCGTACGGACGGCCACCCGCACCGTCACGGTGACCGCCGGGGTGGTGTTCCTGCTCGGCGTGCTGGCCGCGCACAAGGTGTCGGCGGCCGAGACGCGCAGCCGGGAGGACGCCCCGGCCGGGGCCGAGTGCGCCCTGGTGGTGGTGCACCGCTCGTACGCCACCGGGCCGGGGACGGACGAGCGCTGGCAGGTGCTGCTGGAGAGCGGCGAGGGCTGGTCGGCCCGGCGCTGGTCGCTGGCGGACATCGGCGGGAGCCGGGGCGACGCCCGGCTGGTGACGGCGAGTTGGACCGGGCGCTCGCAGATCACCGTGGTGACCGACTCCTACCGGCGGGTGTTCAACCTCGACCAGGACAGCGGGGAACCGGTCGAGGCGCGGTAGACCGCGGCGGACCGGCCCCGGCGGCCGCTCAGCCCAGCCCCAGGGCGTGGGCGCCGAGCACCAGCAGGACCGCGTTGCCGGCCGCCCCCGCGGCGGTGGCGGACAGGAAGCGGGCCGGTGTGCCGTCCGGGAGCGGGCTGAGGGTGTTCGCGTGCAGGAACCCCGGCATCGTCCACACGACCGCGACCCACCGCCGCACGGCGCCCGGCCCGGCGCCCGTCGCCGCACCCGCTGTCACACCCGCTGTCGCACCCGTTGTCGCACCCGCCCCCGTGCGCGGCTCGGCGCGCAGCTCGTGGGCGGCGGCGAGGCCGATCACCAGGTAGCCGGCCAGGTAGCCGATCGAGGGGCAGAGGACGGCGGGCACGCCGAGGATGCTGTGCGGCATGCGGCCATCGTCCGCGAACGGACGCGGCCCCGCATGAGTACGGGTACTCATGCGGGGCCGGGCGTCTCACCGGTGGTGCGCGCCGGGCGGCGCCGGGGGCGGACGGTTCACTGGTCCTCGGGGTCGGTGGCGCCGGGCGGGACGGACGGACCGCCGCGGCTGGGCGCCGGGTTGACGCCGCGCGGCCGGACGCCGTTCCCCGGGCCGCCGGTGGCGGGGGCGCCGGTGCAGCTCGCCGAGCCCGGCGAGGCCGTGGGGGTGGCGCAGGCGGGGTCGCGGCGCACCGGGTCCGGGATGTGGACGGTGGTGAAGTCCTTCTCCGGCATCGTCCGCACCGCGTCGCTCATCGCCTTCTGCCAGATCGGTCCGGGGCCGGTGGCGCCGTAGACCTCGGCCTGGTAGGCGCCGCCGATCCGGATGTTGCGCATCGGCACCTTGGTGCCCGGGCTGCCCAGCCAGACCGAGCCGGCCAGGTTGCCCGTGTAGCCGGTGAACCAGGCCGACTTCTTCTCGTCCGTCGTCCCGGTCTTGCCGGCGATCTGGCGGCGGTCGTCCAGGCCGAGGTCGCGCGCGGTACCGCCCTTCTCCGTCACCCCGAGCAGCACGCTGTTGATCACGTCGGCGGTGTCCTCGGACATCGCCTCGCCGCACCGGGCCGGGGGCACCGGGACGTCGGCGCCGTCCACCGTGGTGATCCGGTTGATCGCCATCGGCGCGCAGTAGGTGCCCCGCGCGGCGAAGGTCGCGTACACGTTGGCCATGGTCAGCGGGCTGACCTCCTGGGTGCCGAGGCCGAGCGCGGGCACCTCCTGGAGCGGTGAGCCGTCCGCCTTGCCCGGCATGCCCAGCTTGTTGGCCATCTGCTTGACCGCGCAGAGGCCGATCTCCTGCTCCATCTGCACGAAGTAGGTGTTCACCGAGAGCGCCATGGCCTGCTTGAGCTCGTACGGGCCCGTCTCGGAGGCGCTCTCGTTGGGGATGGTGCCCTCCTTCTTGCCCTTGCTGAGGTTCTTCCAGGTGCCGTCGCAGGTCTTCATCGTCGGCCAGTCCATCCGGTTGGGCGAGTCGTACCGCTGGGTGGACGACAGACCGGCCTCCAGGGCGGCCGCGGCCACGATCGGCTTGAAGTTGGAGCCGGGCTGGAAGCCCATGCCGCCGCCCATCGCCGCGTCCACGTTGTAGTTGACGACGGTCTCGTTCTTGTCCTTGGCCAGGCCGTACGGCCGGGTCTGCGCCATCGCCAGGATCTTGCCGCTGCCGGGCTCGACCATCGTCATCGCCGCCGAGACCGGGTCGGTGACGTACACCTTGGTGGAGACGGCGTTCTGGGCGGCGGCCTGCTTGTCCGGGTCCAGCGTGGTGTAGATGTTCAGACCGCCGGTGTCCCACAGCTTCTTGCGCTCGGCCGCGCTCTTGCCGAAGGCCGGGTCCTGCTTGACGACGTGGCGCACGTAGTCGCAGAAGAAGCCCATGCCGGCCTGCGCGGTGATGCAACCGTTGCGCGGGTCCTGGTAGTTGAGGCCGAGCGGGGCGGCCTTGGCCTCCTTGGCCTGGTCCGCGGTGATGTGCTTGTTCTCCACCATCTTGTCGATGACGGTGTCGCGGCGCTTCTGGGCGGCCACCGGGTGCAGCTTCGGATCGTACTGGGACGGGTTCTGCACCAGCCCCGCGAGCATCGCCGCCTCGGGCAGGCTGAGGTCCTTGGCGTCCTTGCCGAAGTAGCGCCGGGAGGCGGCCTGGATGCCGTACGCCTGGTGGCCGTAGAAGGTGATGTTGAGGTAGTTGGTGAGGATCTGGTCCTTGGTCAGGTCCTCCTCCAGCTTGATGGCGTACCGGAGTTCCTGGATCTTGCGGCCCAGGGTCTTGCGCTGGGCCTCCAGGACGGCCGCCTGGTCGTCGCCGGCCTTCTCCACGTTGACGTTCTTCACGTACTGCTGGGTCAGCGTCGAGGCGCCCTGGACGGCCGCCCCGCTCTCCGCGTTCTTGGTGATCGCGCGCAGGACGCCCTTGAGGTCGACGGCGCCGTGCTCGTAGAAGCGGGCGTCCTCGATGTCCACCTGCGCCGTGCGGATCAGCGGGGACATCTGGTCGGCGGGTATGACGGTGCGGTCGCGCTCGTACACCTTGGCTATCAGGCCGCCGTTGGCGTCGAAGATCTGCGTCGCCTGGCTCAGCGGCGGGGTCCTGAAGTCGTCGGGGATGTTCTGGAAACCCTCGGCGCCGTTCTTCGCGCCGAGTCCGACCGCGCCCGCCGCCGGGAGGATCACGCCCGCCAGCAGGACGCCGCCCAGCACGCTGGCGCCGAGGAAGGTGGCCGCGTGGCGCAGCATGCCGAACGGGGTCTCGCGGCGCCTCGGTCGCGGCACCCAGGTGTCGCCCGGGTCCGAGGCGGCTTTGCGGCTCTTCGGTGACATAGATCGAACATTACGGCCGTGAACAGGCCCTGGGGAGCGGGTGTTGGCGAAGGATTGTCACAAAATCGCGACGGATTCGCCTCATTCCCGAGGGTCCCCGGGGCCGGCGCACCGGGACACGGGCCGTTCGCTCACGACCCTTGCCCCGGTGCCCCCTCCCTAGCCGGCCGGGCAGAAGACGTCCCGGGCCGGGCGCTCGCCGGTCACCAGGTAGTCCGTCACCACCCGGTCGCCGCAGGCGTTCCCGTTGGCCCGGTACACGTCGTGGCCGCCCGAATCCACCGTCACCATCCGGGCCCGGTCCCCGAACGCCGCACGCAGCTTGAGCGCGCCGGAGTACGGGCTGGCGGGGTCACGAAGGTTCTGCGCCAGCAGGACGTTCGCCGGGCCCCGGTCGGTGACCCGCACCGGCGGCTCGGCGGGCGCGAACGGCCAGAACGCGCAGGCCATCACGTTCACCGGCATGCCCGCGGTGAGCGGACGGGCGGCGCGGTCGGCGGCGACGGCCCGGGCGTAGCCGGCCGGGTCGGCGGGCCAGCTCACGTCGTTGCAGAGGGTGGCGGCCGAGGCCGCGATGTGGTTCTGCATCACCTCGTCGGGCAGCTGGGCCGGCGCCGCGGGCAGCGGACGGCGGCCCAGCCCGGCCAGCATCAGCCGGGCGAGGCCGGGGAACCGCTTGTCCGCGATCATGGACTGCACCATGGTCTCGCGCAGGACGTTGCCGTTCAGCTCTGCCGGATTGGCCCCCTGCCAGGGGATCGGCGCGCGGTCCAGGCGGGCGGCGAGGTCGAGGAAGACCGAGCGGACCTCCTCGGGAGTGTCCGCGACCCGGTCCGGATTGCCCGGTGCGGCGGCCCACGTGGCGAAGTCGGGGAAGCGGTCCTCGACACCCTGGCCGAAGGCGGCCAGCCAGCCGCGCCCGACCCGGGTCGGGTCCGGGTCGTCGTTGCTGTCCAGCACGATCCGGTCGGTCCGCTCGGGGAACAGGCTGGCGTAGACCGCGCCCGCGTACGTGCCGTACGAGGTGCCCCAGGCGGAGAGGCGGGGTTCGCCGAGCGCGCGCCGGATGCTGTCGATGTCACGGGCCTCGTTCGCGGTGGAGATGCTGCGCATCACCGGGCCGCCGTTGCGGGCGCAGGTCTCGGCGAACCGGCGTCCGGTGGAGACGCTCTCGTCGATCGAGCCGTCGGCGGCGGGCCAGGGCCGGAGTTTGACCCAGGCCAGGTCCGCGTGGTCCACGCCGCAGCTGACCGGGGTGGAGCGGCCGACCCCGCGCGGGTCGAAGCCGACCAGGTCGTAGCGGTCCCGGACCGGCTCCGGGATCTGGTCGAACTGGGTGGACGGGCGGTCCACGCCGGTGTCGCCGGGGCCGCCCGGGATGATCAGCAGGACGCCCCGGCGCAGGGCGGGCTTGGCGGTGGCGATCCGGGAGACGGCGAGCGTGATCCGCGGGCCGTGCGGATCACGGTAGTCCAGCGGGACGGTGAGGTCGGCGCACTTCTGGCCCCGTTTCGCCTCGCCCGCGCAGTCGGTCCAGGCGAGGCGGTCCCGTCCGGGCCGCTGGGAGTCGGCCGCGTCGGCGGGCACGGCGCTCAGCGCGGTGACGGCGAGCGCGGCGGCCGCGGTGAACGCGGCGGTGATCGTGCGGGTGGGTGTGCGGGCGGTCCTGCCGGTGGGTGCGCTGGTGGGTTTCGACATGCCCAAGAGTCTGCTGGGGCAGGGCACTTGGGCCCATGCGGGCAGCGGGCCGGTCCGGGGTGGGGATATCCCCCCGGCGAGGGGGTGGAGACCGCTTCCGGGTGGCCGCGGTCTCCGGTCGGGGAGGGTGTGGTGGGGGAAGGGACCGGACGCCGGCTCAGAGGCCGAGCAGGCCCGGGTCAGCGGCCAGGGCGCGCAGCGGCTCGCGCGGGTCCGCGACCAGCCTGCGCTCCGTCAGGTCGAGGATGCCGCCGACCCCGGTGATCTCCGCGGCCAGCACGCCGTCCTCGCGGACCAGCCGCTGCACCACCTGGAAGGTCTTGCCGTCCCGCCAGGTGAACGAGCAGCTGACCGCCACCGCGTCGCCCGCGCGCAGCTCCCGCAGGTACTTGACCGTGGTCTCCAGCACCACCGGGCCGATCCCCGCGGCGACCAGGTCCGCCTGGCGGATCCCGGCCGCCCGGAGGTACTCCCAGCGGGCGTGCTCGGCGTACTGGAGGTAGACCGCCTGGTTCAGGTGCCCCTGGGAGTCGGTCTCGTACCCGCGGACGGTGATGTGCGTGGTGAAGTCCTGATCACTCATGCCCCGCACGGTACTCCCGGCCCCGGTGGCCCCACCGCGTGTCCTCCGTCACCCCGGCCGCACCGCTCTCCGGGTCCGGCCGCCCGGCCGCCCGGCCGCCGACAGCCCGCCGCCCGCCGCCCGCCGCCCGCCGGATCAGAGCAGGGTGAGGATGCGCGGGCCGTCCTCGGTGACGGCGACGGTGTGCTCGATGTGGGCGGCCCGGCGGCCGTCGACGGTGCGCAGGGTCCAGCCGTCGGGGTCGGTGCGGTGGTCGTCCCGGCCGCCGGCCAGCAGCATCGGCTCGATCGCCAGCACCAGGCCGGGGCGCAGCGGGTAGCCCCGGCCCGGGCGGCCCTCGTTGGCCACGTGCGGGTCCTCGTGCATCCGGCGGCCGATGCCGTGGCCGCCGTAGCCGTCCAGCAGGCCGTACCGGCCCGCGCGGGCGACGGTGCCGATGGCGTGGGAGATGTCCCCGGTCCGGTTGCCGGCCACGGCGGCGGCGATGCCCGCCTCCAGGGCGCGCCGGGTGGTCTCGATCAGGGCGGTGTCCTCGGGGCGGGCGGTGCCGACGGTGAAGCTGACCGCCGAGTCCCCGGCCCAGCCGTCCAGGACGGCGCCGCAGTCGATGCTGACCAGGTCGCCGTCGCGCAGCCGGTAGCCGGTCGGGATGCCGTGCACCACCGCGTCGTTCACCGAGGCGCAGATGACGGCGGGGAACGGGACGGGCGCGAAGGCGGGGCGGTAGCCGAGGAACGGCGAGGTGGCCCCGGCGGCCTTGAGCACACCGCGCGCCACCTCGTCCAGTTCCAGCAGGCTCACGCCCACGGCGGCCTGCTCGCGGACGGCCGCCAGCGCTCGGGCCACCACCCGCCCGGCCTCGCGCATCGCGGCCAGCCCGGTGTCCGACTTGAGTTCGACCATGGCACATCTCTCCCCTGAACCAATTCTTATACCGGTATTTGTATCACGGTCGAGGGGTGTGGACCGCCCGGCAGGGGGAGGCCCTAGACTCGGGGGCATGGTGAGGACTCCGCTGACCCCGTGGGAGCGCGAGCGCGGCGAGCGCTTCGGGGTGCTGCTGCGCGAGGCGCGCGGCGGGCGCAGCATGGTCGAGGTGGCGGCGGTGGCCGGCGTCTCGGCCGAGACGCTGCGCAAGATCGAGACGGGCCGGGCCCCGACGCCGTCCTTCTTCACCATCGCCGCACTGGCCTTCGCGCTCGACCTCTCACTGGACGAGCTGGCGGCCGCGTGCGCCCCCGCGGAGGACGACGAGGCGCTCTCCGCCTGAACGGCGGACGCCCGGAGCGCGTCGTACCGGGATCGTTAACAACCGGTGACGCGACCTCCCGGATATTGTCACAATCCAAACTTGACGCGTTTATGCCACCGGACTAGCGTCGTCATTCGTCGGCCTTCTCGCGTCACCGCCGAATCGCTTTCCGAAGCCCTCCTCAAATCCCGTGATGATGTCGCTCGCGGGAATTTCGCCGTCCGTCGAAACGCGGCAGGACGCCGCCCGCCGAACGATCCTCATCGGTTTCCCCAGGAGCTGAAGACATGGTCGCCTCGCGCCCGATTCGCACGCCCAAGGAACTGCTCGCCCAGCAACTGATCCCGGAGGACGAATTCGCGACGATCACCGACGTCGCCAAGCGGTACGCCCTCAGCATCACCCCCGCCATGCACGGACGGATCGTCGACGTGGACGATCCGGTGGCCCGTCAGTTCGTGCCCACCGGAGCCGAACTGACCTCCTACCCGGAGGAGCGGCTGGACCCGATCGGCGACGATCCGTTCACCCCCGTCAAGGGCGTCACCCACCGCTACCCGGACCGGGTGCTCCTCAAGCCGGTGCTGGTGTGCCCGGTGTACTGCCGGTTCTGCTTCCGCCGGGAGGTGGTCGGCCCCGGCGACGCGATGCTGAAGGAGGACCAGCTCGCGGCCGCGCTGGACTACATCCGCGACCACCCGCGGATCTGGGAGGTGATCTTCACCGGGGGCGACCCGCTGATCATGTCCCCGAACCGGCTGCGGCCGATCCTGGCGGCGCTCGACGCGATCGAGCACGTCAAGGTGATCCGCTTCCACACCCGGGTGCCGGTGGTGGACCCGGACCGGGTGACCGAGGACCTGGTCGCGGCGCTCACCCTGGACACCCCGGTGTGGGTCGTCGTGCACACCAACCACAGCCAGGAGATCGGCCCCGGTGCCCGGCGGGCGCTCGGCCTGCTGGCCCGCTCCGGCGTCCCGCTGGTCAGCCAGACGGTGCTGCTCAAGGGCGTCAACGACACCCCCGAGGCGCTGGAGGACCTGTTCCGCACCCTGATCGTGAACCGGGTCAAGCCCTACTACCTCCACCACGGCGACCTCGCGGTCGGCACCAGCCACTTCCGCACCACCATCGAAGAGGGCCAGGCGCTCGTCCGGCAGCTGCGCGGCCGGGTCTCGGGCATGTGCCAGCCCACCTACGTGCTGGACATCCCCGGCGGCCACGGCAAGGTGCCGATCGGGCCGTCCTACCTGAACGGCGACGGGACCGTGACCGACCCGTGGGGCGTCACCCACACCTACCCGCCCCGGAGCAGCACGGACTGACCGTCCACCGGCGCCCGGCCCGACGCGTACCGCACCGCACCCCACCGCACCGCCCGACGCCGAAGGGAACCGCCGGCCCATGGCCACCGAGCCCTCCCCGCGCCCGCCGGACTCCGCCCGCCCGACCCGGCCCCGGGGCTCCGCCACCGGGGTGGTCGGCAACGCCGTCCGCCACCCCGGCGGGACGCTGACCCTGCTCGGTGCCTCGGCGATCTGGGGCCTGTGGACCACCGCGGAGAAGTACGCGCTCCGGGGGCTGCCCGTCCTGACGGTGCTCGCCGTCTCCCTGTCCACCGCCGCCGCCCTGCCCTGGGCCGTCCTGCTGTTCCGGGGCCACCGGCGCCCGCCGCGCGCCCAGTTGGGCCGGCTCGCCCTGCTCGGGCTGTTCGAGCCGATGGTGGGGTACGGGGCGATCGGGCTGGGGATGGCGCACATCGACGCGACCCAGGCCTCGATCCTGCGCGGCTCCGAGGCCTGCTTCGTGGTGGCGCTGGCCGCGCTGGTCCACCGCCGGGCGCCCACGCCGCGCGCCGTCGGCGGCGTGCTGCTGGGCGCGGTGGGCGTCGCCGCGCTGGGCGGCAGCCATGCCGTGTTCGGGCTCGGCACGGGAGACCTCCTGGTGCTGCTCGGCACGGTGGCCGCCGCGGCCGCGACCATCCTCACCGGGCGGATCGTCCGGGACACCGATCCGCTGGTCGCCACGGCCTACCAGTTCGGCTTCGGGCTGCTGTTCACCCTGCCGCTGATCGCCGGTCAGTGGCTGCTGGGCGGCGGGCTGACCACCGGCGGGGCCCGGCCGCTGCACTGGCTGGTCGCGGCCGGGGTCTGCGGCGGCGGGCTGGCCCTCGCGTTCCTGATGTACAACCGCGCAGTGACCCGCACCCCGGTGACCACCGCGGGCGTGCTGCTGAACGTCGTCCCGGTGTTCGGGCTCGCCTTCGCGGTGGGGCTGCTGGGCGAGCGCATCGACGCCTGGCAGTACGGCGGGGCCGCGCTGGTGCTGGCCGGGATCTTCCTCTTCTCCGAGGCGGACGCGTCCTAGGATCTGTGGACGGCCGCGGCCCGCCCCGCGCGTGGTGCGCGGCTCGCGATGTACGCCAACTGGCTGGCGCCGCAGCTCGCGCCGAAGGGCATCCGGGTCAACGTCGTCCAC
>NZ_JBSFWR010000077.1:0-42498 GCF_053594915.1 Kitasatospora sp. NPDC002543
TCGTCACCTACGCCATCCCCACCATCACCGGCGAGATCAAACGGTTCTTCCGCGACACCTCCTGGCCGGTGCGGGTCCCGCGCAGCATGCAGGAGCTCTACCTCTGCGTCGCCCGCGGCTCCGACCGCCTGGAACAGGAACTCGGCCGCCTCCCGCAACCCGAGGAGATCGCCGAGGACCTCCACCTCACCGTCGAACAGGCCACCAAGGGCCTGATGGCGGGCCGGGTCTACCGCCCCAACTCCCTGGACGCCCTGCGCGACCAGGACACCGACGAGAGCGGCAGCGCCCTGTTCGACCGGCTCGGCGGCTGCGACCCCGGCATCGAACTCGCCGACTTCCGGATCGCCGTGCGCCCGCTGCTGGCCCGGCTGCCCGAACGCGAACAGACCGTCCTCAAGATGCGGTTCTGGGACGGGTGCACCCAGTCCCGGATCGCTGAGCGGATCGGCGTCTCCCAGATGCACGTCTCCCGGCTGCTCGGCGCCACCCTGGCCTGGCTGCGGGAGGAACTGGAGGACCGCGACGCCCCCGGCTGGGCCGGCGACGGGCCGGAAGCCCGCGGCTGAGACGGCCGGGCGGCCGGGCAGGCAGGCGGGCAGGCGGCCGGGCGGGCGGCCGGGCAGGCAGGCAGGCGGGCAGGCGGGCAGGCGGGCGGGCAGACGGGGGCGGAAGCCGCAGGAGCGGGACGGCTCTAGCCTGGAAGGGAGCCCGGGCGGGGGCGGTGACCGGGCCCAGGCATCGAGGGCGGTCCGGATGAAGGACTTTCTGGTGACCAACGGGTGGACGGTCGTCCCGCTCCACGGGGACCTCGACGACTTCTCGTCCCGCGACGTACGACGCCTGTTCGACGCGCTCACGGACGAGGGCACCACCCGGGTGGTCGTGGACCTCACGGCGGTGGGCTTCCTGGACTCCACCGGCCTCAACGTGCTGCTCGGCGCCGCCCGGCGGGCACGCCTCGAACGGGGCGCGCTGCGGCTGGCCGGGGCCGTCCCCAGGGTGCGGGACCTGGTGGAGCTGAGCGGCGTCGCCACGGTGCTGCCGCTCTACCCGGACGTGGCGGCGGCCTGTGTCTGACGACCGGGCCCCCGGGGAGCCCGCCGTGCGCGACGACACGGCGGTGCTGCGCGAAGCCGTCGACCGGCTGCGGGCCGAGGCCGAGGGCCTGCGGCGGGCGATGCGCACCAGGGGCGTCATCGAGCAGGCCAAGGGCATGCTCGCCTAGCGGCTGGACTGCACGCCGGAGGAGGCCTTCGAGCACCTCGTCCGGCTCTCGCAGGACACCAACCGCCGGCTCGTGGACCTCGCCGCGGGCCTGGTCGGGATCGCCGCCCCGCTGACGGACCCGGAGGAGCGGACCGGCCCCGCGCCGCCGGCCGCCGCGTTGCAGGTCTCCGCGCCGCCGCCCCCGCCGCTCTTCGAGCCCCCGCCCCCGTTCCCCGTGCCTCCGCCGGGCACCGTGCCTCCGCCGTTCCCCACGCCTCCGCCGGGCACCGCGGCCCCGGCCGCCGCGGTGCCCGGCCTGGCCGCGCGCTACCACCTGGCCGCCTCGGCCCTGGCCGGCGCGGAGGCGCCCGACGAACTGGCCCGGCTGCTGCACGAGGCGGCCCTCGCCCCGCTCGGTGTCGTCGCCGTGGTGCTGGGCCGGCTGGAGCCGGACGGCGCGCTGATCCTCGTCGCCAGCCACGGTGTGGAGCCCCGCCGGGTCAGCCAGTGGCAGCGCATCCCGCCGGAGACCGGGGTGCCCCTGGCGGCCGCCGCCCACGGCGGCGGCCTGGTCTGGGAGTCCGGACGCGGTCGGCGCGGCGGGCGCTCGCCGGGCAACGGACGGATCGTCCCCGGCCGCAGCGCGTGCGCCGTACCGCTCCGCAGCGGCGAGCGGATCGTCGGGGCGATGAGCCTCGGCTGGGACGTACCCGCCGTCCGGGCCCGTGCGGCGACCCGGTACGTCGACGCGCTGTCCGGGCTCGTCTCCGGGCACCTGCTGCGGTTCGACGCCCCGGGCGAGGGCGGGCCGGTGACGGCGGTGCCCGGCGGCGAGCACTGGTTCCGTGTCGTGCTGGACACCGTGTTCGACCCCGTCCTGGTGCTCTCGGCCATGCGCGGGACCGCCCCCGGCGCTGCGATCAGCGACCTGCGGGTCCGGTACGCCAACACCGCGGCCGGCCTCGGCGCGGCGGCCGGCCGGCGCCTGAGCGAACTCCACCCCGGACTGGTGGCGAGCGGCGACTTCGGCCGGATCCTGGCGGCCGCCACGAGCGGCACCCGGTACGAGGGGCGCACGGAGGACTTCACCGGCGCCGGGCCGGACCGCACGCTCGTCCTGCGGGCGGAGCCGTTCCTGGACGGCATGCTGCTCACCTGGCGCCCCGGCGACGGAGCCGAGCGCGCGGCCCGGCTCCACCGGGCGCAGCGGCTGGCCGGACTGGGCAGCTTCGCCTGGGCCCCCGGATCGCCGCCCGAGCTGTCCGGGGAGGCACTGCGGCTGCTCGGCCTCGACCCCGACCGCACCCGACCGGTCACGCCCACCGAACTGGTGGCCCGGGTGCACCCCGCCGACCGCCCGGCGGCCCGGCTGTTCCTGCGCCGCCTGCTGGCCGGGCGCCGGACGGCGGCCCTGGAGTTCGACGTCGGGCGACCCGGCGAGGCTCCTCGCACCGTGCGGGTCACGGCGGAGGCCTCCGGAGACCGGGAGACCGGCCGCCCACCGGTCATCCGGGGGGTCCTGCAGGACGTCAGCCGGTGGCACCGCACCGAACAGGCCCTCGTCGGCGCCCGGGCCCGGCTCGCCGAGCAACGCCGTCGGGCCGGAGCCGAGCACCGCACCGTACGGGCCCTGCAGAACGCGCTGATGTCCGGGCCCACCGAGCCCGAGCCCGACCCCGCCGTCCTCGACCACGCCGCCCGCTACCTGCCCGCCGGAGACCGCCCCAGGGTCGGCGGGGACTGGTACGACCTGGCCTCCCTCGCCGACGGCCGGATCCTGCTCGCCGTCGGCGACGTCAGCGGCCACGGCCTCACCGCCGCCGTCGGCATGGCGGAGCTCCGGCACGCGCTGCACGGCCTCTGCTACACCGGCCAGGGGCCGGGGGAGATGCTCGGACGGCTCAACACGATGCTCTGCCACCAGGGCGGCAGCCGGATCGCCAGCGTGCTGTGCGGACTGCTCGACCCGCGGGCGCGGACGCTCACCTGGAGCGCGGCCGGGCACTCGCCTCCCGCCGTGCTGCGGGGCGCCACCGCCGTCCTCGCCCAAGGCCCCACCGGGACCGTCCTCGGGGCGCTGCCGGAGACCCGCTGCCGCGAGGCCGTACTGCCGCTGCGGCCGGTCGAGGACACCGTGCTGTTCTGGACCGACGGCCTGCTGAACCGCCGGGACGACGGCACCGTCCGCCCGGACCGGCTGCTGCGGGCGGCCGAGGAGTGCGGCGCGGGCGGGCTCGCGGACTGCCTCGACCACATCGCCGCCCGGCTCGGCGGACCGAACCCGGACGACGACAGCTGTCTGCTGGCCGTGCGGCTGGGGGCGGGGGCCGGGCGGGAGTGAGCGCGGGGGCGGGGCCGGGGGTTGGGTCGGGGACTGGTGCTGGGGTTGGGTCGGGGGTTGGGGCTGGGGCTGGGCGTTAGCGATCGCGGATTCGGGGTACTCGCAGCGGGCGGACCACGGGGGACGACACTGCGAGGAGGCGGACGGCATGACCGGCACGGACGGGCGCGAGCGGACGGAGCCAGGCGGAACCGGTCGGCGGACGCGCCGCGACCGCGACAGCGACCGCGACGGCGTCCGGCTTCCCGCCCCGGAGCCGCGGCTGCACAGGGTCCTGCTCGGCCTGCGCGGCCGGGCCTGGGACATGGTGCGCGGTGTGCGGCCGCGGACCGTCCTCGGGCTCGCCCTGCTGTCGCTGGTGCTGCTGTCGCTGGCCCTGCTGGCCGCCGGTCTGGGGGCGTCGGCGGCCCCGTCCCGGTGGGTCCTCGCGGGAGGCTGGGCCCTGGCGCTGGCCGCTGCCCTCGCGGTGCTCCGCGCCTGCGCCGACGGGCGGCGCGGGGAGGAGCGGTGAGGAGAGCGGTGAGGATCCGACGCCCCTTCGGGGACGTCGAGGAAGCGGGACTCCCCGCTCTCGTCTGCGATGAACACATCGACCGACATGCTCATGTGCGAAGCGGACCATGTCTTCGCGCCAGGTGGTCCACGTGTTTCGCGTCGGCCACTCGAGACCGGCGCAGGCATGGTCACGGGCGAACGGCGCGGACGTGATCGGGTGAAAGGTGGAGTTCGTACGGCAGACAGCAGTCGGAGCAGAGGGTCGCGACGAGGGTTCCGCAAGCGCACAGCTGGTTCATGCCGCCGTCCGGGGTCGCTCCGCAGCAGGCAGCGGACGCGTGCTGCAGTTCCAGACCGCGAGCGTCATCCGGGTTGATGACGATGTTTCCCCTCGGCCCCTGCGACACCACCGGCTTGCCATCCGCGTCGTAGCGGAGCCCATGGCGTGGCATCACCGGCCCCGGCACCTCGGTGACGACCAGGGGTGCGCCGTACGGCTCCGTCTCGATCGCACAGCGGCCTGAGGGCACGGTCGCCGGCGACGGACCGGGTTCGTCAGCTTCCCACCATGCGTAGGACGGCGCCTCGGGAACCGCAGGCAACCACGTGAGCGGCCCTGTCAGCGGGACGCCACACGTGACGCAGACGAACACCACCGCTTCACCTCCGGCGCCCGTGTCGGCGACATCGCCAGGCAGGGCGGCCTGCCCGCGCTCCGGGCTGTCATCGCCCTGACCCCGTACCTGCTCTCGCCGTTCGCGCATGTGCTGACCGTACGCGGCACGCGGCCAGGCACGGCACCCGACCCGGCGCGAGGACGACCCGGCGACGCGCGAGGCGACTCCCGACCTCCCCGAGCAGGCCGCGTTCACCGTCCGGCGCAGGCGGTCCTCGTGGGCCCGTGGTGAGCAGTGGCAGAGAGCGGACACCTGAGTCCGGGCCAGGGGGCCGGCAGCAGCACAGTGCTGTCGGGATTCCCAACGGGTCGGGTCGGGGCAGGCCGGGTCGGGTCGTTGGGCGGACCGGTGGGCGGACCGGTGGGCGGACCGGTGGGCGGACCGGTGGCGTGGTTTCGCTGCGTGATCGGCGCATACTTTCCGTAAACACACGGAGGTGCTCATGCCCATGGTGGATGTCGCTGCTCTCGGCCGACTGGTCGCCGAGTACGAGGCCCTGTCCCCGTCCAGCTCGCCGGAAGCCGGGCGGCGGCTGCGCGACGTCTGCTACACGATCGGCATCTACACCGGCGAGGCCGACGCGGCCCGCGCCGTCGCCCGGGCCCGCCTGCTGCTGGACCGGCAAAGCCCTGCCGAAGGCGGCGCGGCGGCTCCCGGAACCCCGGCGAGCGACCGGGCCCGCGCGGCACTGCTGGCCGAACTCGGCGACCTCGCGGCCCGTGAGCGGACGCGGTCCACCCCCTTCCCGGGCCTGCACGAGGTGGTGCAACAGACCCGCGTCACCGTCCCGCACTGCGTCGGTGCCGCCGTCAGCACCTGGCACGACGACGGCTCGGTCGAGACCTTCGCGGCGACCCCGTCGTACCTGCTGGCCCTCGAACGCGCGCAGGGCGGAGCCGGGGAGGCGGGACCGCTTCCCCGGCTCCGCCGCCAGGGCGAGGGGCAGGTCGTCGTCCGGCTCGACCCGGGCCGCCCGGACCGGTTCGGCGACCGCGCCCGGCGCTGCGGCGTACGCGCCGTCGCCGGCGCCCACCTGCGCACCCACCCGCACGGCTGCACCGTGTTCAGCGCCTACCTGCGCACACCGGTCGAACCCGGCACACCCGCCCTCGGGCTGATCGAGGTGCTCGCCCTCCAAGCCTCGGCCGCCCTCGACCGTTTCGCCCTGTCCAGGGCGGTCGCCGACCTGCTGGACCGCCGGCACGCCACCGGCCTGGCCATCGGCATCACCGCCGAGCGGTTCGACGTGACCCCGCACACCGCACTGAGCCTGCTGGTCGGAGCCGCCCAACGACTGGGCACGGACCTCGACACCGTGGCCCGGCACCTGGCGGACGGCGACCGGCCGCCGTCGGGGCGGACCGGTACGCGGCCGGGGCCGCAGCCGGGGCCGTGACCGGCTTCGCGGCCGGTTGCGCGGCCGGTTGCGCGGCCGGTTGCTTGGCCGACTGCGCAGCCGGTTTCGCACCCGGTCCGTGGCCCCGCCGCCGAGCGGCTCCGATCACACCGAACGAGGAGGACCTGATGAGCATCGTGAAGGAGTCCGTGGACGTGGCCGTGCCCCTGCACGCCGCCTACCACGAATGGACGCTCTTCGAGGAGTTCCCCCGTTTCATGGAGGGCGTCGACTCGGTGACCCGGCTGGACGCGCGCCACACCCACTGGCGCACCACCATCGACGGGGTCACCCGCGAGTTCGACGCCGAGGTCGTCGACCAGGAACCGGAAGAACTGATCGCCTGGCAGACGGCGGACGGCGGGATCTACCGGAAGAGCACCGTGACCTTCCGCCGGCTCGACGCGGGCCACACCCGGGTCTCCCTGGCCGTCGACCTCCGCCCCGGCGGCGGCGGAGGCGCGGCGAAGCCGACGGCGGAAGCCCGGCGCGCGCTCGACCACCGGGTGAAGGGGGACCTGCGGCGATTCAAGGAGTACGCCGAGGACCGCGCCCGGGGCCGGATCGATCCGGTCTGAGGCCCGTACGACGGGCGTACCCCTCGACGCCCCCCGAGCCGCGGCTCCTCCCCGCACACGCCGGGGTTCGGCCGCCGGTCGCCGGGATCCGGTCAACTGGGCTTCCCGGCCGGTGGAGTTCGCCGGGATCGCCCGCGCCTCGTGACCGCGCACTCCTACGCTCGTGCGCACACATCGGCGTGAGGGGGAGTGCCGTGGCTCGCAGGTCTGTCCGGCGGCGCAGGTCGACCGCCGTCCGCCTGGTCAGGCTGATCCGGCGGGCACGGCGGAACGCGCCGCTGGCGGGCGCGGCAGCGCTTGTCGTGCTCGTCGTGGCCCTGCTGGTGGTGCAGTGGATGGCCCGGCACCTCCTCCTGGTCGCCGCGCTGCTGGTCGTTGCCGCCGTCGTGGGCGCGGCCGTGGGGGCCGCCGTGCTACGGTCGCGAAGGCGGGCCGACCGGCGGGAGCTGTACGCGCGGACCGCCCAACTGCGGCACATCGGGCCGTTCCTGGCGATGACCCCGAAGGCCTTCGAGCACGCGCTGGCGGACCTGTGCCGCCGGGACGGCTGTACGAAGGTGAAGGTGGTCGGCGGGGCCGGCGACCTCGCGGCGGACGTCCTCGCCGTCACCCCAACCGGGCAGCGCATCCTCATCCAGGCCAAGCGGTACGGGCCGCGGACCTTCGTCGGCTCCGACGACGTCCAGAAGGTCAACGGCACCTACCGCGACGTACACCGCTGCGACCTGGCCGCCGTGGTGACGACCAGTTCCTTCACCAAGCCCGCCGCCGCGTTCTGTTCACAGGTCGGCATCCGCGCCGTCGACCAGCGGGCCCTCGCCCTGTGGGCGGACGGGCGAGGCCGACCGCCCTGGGCCTGAACCACGGCTCCCGATCTCCAACTCCGTTAGGGAGAGCAGGAGCCGGCGCCGCTCCCGGTCGATGTCCGCGACGAGGACGGCGAGTTCCTCGCCGACCCGGAACGCCGCCCCCGGCGGACCGTCGTCGCCGCCGCGCGACGACGCGAGGTCCCGGACGGGCACCAGTCCCTCGATGCCGTCGGCGACCTCGACGAACACGCCGAAGGGCACCGGCTTGCGGACCCGTCCCCGCAGTCGACGGCCCACCGGGGTGCGGTCGGCGAACTCCCGGAACGGGTCCGGCTGCAGGGCCCGCAAGGAGAGCCTGGCCTCCATGTTCCAGCTGTCGAACTGGAGGAACTCGCACGAGACGCGCTGACCCACGCGCACGACGTCGGTGGCGGACTCGAAGCGCCGCCAGGACAGTTCGGGGATCGTGATGAACCCCACCCCGGGGAAGACGGGATGGCCGGGCCCGTCGTCCAGCGCCACGAACACCCCGAACCGTTCGATCGCGGCGACCGTGCCGGACAGGATCTCGCCCCGGCGCAGCGCGGCCAGGAACGCGCGCAGTTCAGGGCTCCCGGGCAGTCCGTCCATGCCGCCCAGCTTCCCACAGCGGGCCGTGCCTGCGGCGTGGAGCCCGGCCCGGGACGGCCCGGGACGGCCCGGGACGCGCGCGTCGGTGGGCCGGCGCGGGCAACGGCTCTGCGGCTAGCGGTGGTTACGTACCCGAGGGGTTCCGGTCACGGCCATCACCAGGGAGTACACGGAGGTCGTCGCGGTGATGAAGAGCCGGTTGTTCTTCGCCCCGCCGAAAGTGAGGTTGGAGACGTCCTCGGGCACGAGGAGGCGGCCGATGAGGGTGCCGTCCGGGTCGTAGCAGTGGACGCCGTCGCCGAAGGCCGCCGCCCACAGGCGCCCGCCGTCGTCGAAGCGGATGTTGTCGAAGCCGCTGTCCGGCGCCTGCGCGAAGACCTTGCCCTCGTCGAGGGTGCCGTCGTCCCGGACGTCGAAGACCCGGATGTGCCGGGCGCGGCTGTCCGAGACGTACAACCGCCGTTCGTCCGAGGAGAAGACCAGCCCGTTGGGGCCGGCGAAGCCGTCCGCCACAACGCGCACGCCGCCGTCGACCGGGTCGATCCGGTAGACGTCGCAGGAGCCGATCTCGGGCTCGGCCCGGTGGCCCTCGTAGTCGCTGGTGATGCCGAAGTCCGGGTCGGAGAACCAGATCGACCCGTCGGAGTGCACCACCGCGTCGTTGGGGGAGTTCAGTCGCTTGCCCCGGTACCGGTCGGCGAGGACGGTGAGCGACCCGTCGTGCTCGGTACGGGTGACCCGGCGGTTGCCCTGCTCGCAGCTGACCAGACGGCCCGAACCGTCCAGCGTGTTGCCGTTGCTGTGGCCGGCGGGAGAGCGGAAGACACCGACGGTGCCGGTGACTTCGTCCCAGCGCAGCATCCGGTCGTTGGGGATGTCGCTCCAGATCAACTGGCGCCAGGCGGGCAGGTAGACCGGCCCCTCGGCCCAGCGGCAGTCCCCGTACAGCCGCTCCAGCCGGTAGTCGCCGCCGGCGCACTTTCCGGTACGGAAGCGCTCATCCAGAATCTCGTACAGCCCATGCCTGACTTCACCGGACACCGTCAACTCCCGATCGCCATATGCCGAACCATATTCGGAGCTGTTCGAGTATGGCAGAACCGAATATGGTGGCGCCATGGCATCGGAGAACCTGGACGACATAGACCGTCAGCTGGTGGCCCTGCTCCAGCAGGACGCGGGACAGGCCTACGCCGCACTCGGCAGGACGGTCGGACTCTCGGCGGGCGCGACCCACGAACGGGTCCGCAAACTGCGGGAACGCGGGGTGGTGCGCCGCACGACCGTCGAGGTCGACCCCAAGGCGCTCGGGCTCCAGGTGCTGTCCTTCGTGATGGTCGACTCGTCGGCGTGGATGGGCGAGTCGGCCGAGGCCTTCGCCGCGATCCCCGAGATCGAGGAGGCCCACGTCATCGCGGGCAGCGCCTCCGTCCTGGTGAAGGTGCGCACGGCGACCACCGAGCAACTGCAGGACGTCCTGCAGCGGCTCTACGCGATCGACGGGGTGAGCGGCACCCAGGCGACGGTCGCCCTGGAGACCTTCTTCGAACGCCCGCCCTCAGCCACGGGCTGACCGGCGGCGAGCCGGACAGCGGAACGGGGCGGACGACGTCGTCGCCCACGGGCCTGCGGGCGACGAGGCGGCCGGGCCTGGCTCGGACTGGTCCGGGCTGGTCCGGGCGGCGGACTGGGGGAGGCGGCTGACCAGGCGGAATGTCAGAGGTGTGCTGTTGACTGTGCGCCATGTCCGTTCACGACCTCATAGCCGTCCTGCCCGAACCCCGCGAGCTACGGGCGCGCTGCCGTGCGGTGGCGCTGCTCGACACCATCGCCTCCGTGCCCTACGACCCCAGCCTCGCGTTCGTCGCCGACTGGCGTCCGGGCGTGGATCTCGCGGGCATGGACAACGGCTCCGGGGACCAATACCACATCGTCTTCGACCCGGCCGGCGTGTTCCTCTACGGCTTCGACCACGAAAGCGACGCCACCCCGTGGCGCGAGAACGACCGCGCACACTGGCCCGGCCTGCTCGACGGGCTGCCGACCCCGCTCGCCCACTACGCCCAGGCGCCCGAGTTCCAGTTCGACGGGTTCTTCGACGCGACCGTGTGCGCCTGGTACGAGACCGGTGCCGGTGCCGGTGGTGGTGGCTGGCAATGCGGCCCGGTCGAGTTCACCGACGGGGACACGGACGGCGCCGACTGGATGTTCGACGTCCTCACTGGTGCCGACTCGACCCAGGCATTCCTCGAGTACGCGGAGGACTACTACGAGCGGACATTCGACAGGGAGGTCGTGAGTGCCGTCCTGAAGGGCGCCCCACTCGACCGCCGCATGGTTGCCGCACTGTCCGCCACCGCGAACTTCGACGCCATCGCGACGCAGGCACGGGCGCTGGGCTGGACGGTACTGGACAGCTGACCCTGTCGGGGCCTACGTCGGCGGAGCCGGGTCGGCGGACGGATCCCGCCGGAGTGCCAGGTGCTCCGTGGGATCCTCAACTGCCACGATGTCGTCCGGCACCGACATCCGAGGGTGCGCCGGCAGCCTGGTGGGTCCACGGGACCCGAAGCCCCGCGCACTGCGCCACCGGCCCTGCCGGTCGCGCGGGATCCTGTCGCTCACGTACTTCTCCTCGTGGTGTCGGGGACCCGTATTGAACCGCATCGCCCCGGCGGCGCGCTGGGCGCCGAGCGGCCAGCCCCGCAGGTGCGGGGAGGGCCAGATCAGTTCGACTGCTACGAGGTAGTTGGACGGCTGACCCTCGCGGGTGCGGGGAGGACGCCACCCCGAAGACGGACTTGCCGTTGATCAGCGGCTGACCCCCGCGGGTGCGGGGAGGACTTGAGCGGCTTGTCCTTGCCCTCTTCGGTGGCCGGCTGACCCCCGCGGGTGCGGGGAGGACCCTTTGCGACCTGGGGTGATTTGGCGGCTTTGCTCTTTCTTTGCCTTGGCGTGCTGTCGTACTGACCCGGCTGCGATGCCGAGGTGTTGAGGTGTCAAAGAGCGTGTTTATCATCCCACGCGCCAGCGCAACGCAACTCGCGGCGGGTTTGCGGCCCGAGCGGCCCCGGGGGTGGGTCCAGCCCCACCCTCGGTGGAGGCGCAGGTGGATTCTGCCGCCGCCTCGCCGTCCCTAGCGTGATCATGTGCCGATCGGCCCCGATCGGCACATGATCACCACCAGGAGGTCGAGGTGCTGCGTGGACCTGGTCGTCCCGCGCGGGTCGTTCTACGGGCTGGTCGGGCCGAACGGGGCCGGCAAGACCACAGCGCTGTCGATGGCCGTCGGGTTGTTGCGTCCGGATGCCGGGGGTTCGGCGATCCTTGGCGTGGACGTGTGGAGCGATCCGGTGCGGGCGAAGGCGCTGGTCGGGGTGTTGCCTGACGGGATGATGCTGCCGGAGCGGCTGACGGGGCGCGAACTGCTGTACTACCTAGGCAGGTTGCGCGGTCTTCCGGCTGCCACCGTGGATGCCCGGGCCGGTGAGCTGCTGGCTGTTCTGGAGCTCGACGGCGCCGAGCGCACTCCCGTCATCGACTACTCCACGGGGATGCGCAAGAAGATCGGTCTGGCCACCGCTCTGCTGCACGCGCCTCGGTTGCTGGTGTTGGACGAGCCTTTCGAGGCGGTCGACCCGGTGTCGGCCGCGACGATCCGGGTCATTCTGCGGCGCTTCGTCGAGTCCGGCGGCTCGGTGGTCCTGTCGAGTCACGTGATGGCGCTGGTCGAGCAACTCTGTGACCACGTGGGCGTGATGGCCGGGGGCCGGGTGCTGGCGGCGGGCACGGTGGCGGAGGTGCGGGGCGGGCGGGGCCTGGAGGAGGTCTTCGTGGAGCTGGTCGGGGCCCGGGCCGGGGGAGTGGGGGGCTTGTCGTGGTTGGCCTCCTGATCGGGATGAAGCTGGCTGTGCTGCGGCGTTCGATGTCCGGCCCGCGGGCCGCGAGTCTGCTGCTCGGGGCGTTCACCGGTGGTCTCGCGGCCGTCGGTACCGTCCTGTTGGGGCTGGCGGACTTCCCGACCCCCGAGGCTGGGGTGACCGTGGTCGCCGCCGTGCTGGCGGTCTGGACGGCCGGTTGGGCGCTCGGTCCGACCGTCACGGGTGGCGATCCGACCCTGCGGCTCGACTACTTCACGCTGTTGCCCCGGCAACCCCGCTCCCTGGCAGTCGGGTTGCTCGGTGCGGCGTTCGTCGGGGTGACGCCGCTGGTCACCCTCATCGCACTCTCCGTGCTGATCGTCCTCGGGGCGGGCTACGGCGGGCTGTTGCCCGCGCTGGTCGCCGTCCCCGCGTTGCTGCTGCACCTGCTGTTCGTACTGGTGCTGTCGAAGCTGACCCTGCAGAGCCTCGGTGGTGCGGCCCGCTCGCGGCTGGGGTGGGAGCTGTCGGCGTTGCTGGTCGGTCTGGTCACCGGCTTGCTGAACACCGGCTGGTTCGCGATCGGCTTCTTCGTCCGGTTGCTCACCGGAGAGTGGGCCGACGCCGTCGGCACCGCCGTACGGGTGCTGCCTTCGGGCTGGTCGGTGGTGGCGGTCGACGCCGCCCGGCGCGGGGACTGGCTCCTGGTGGCGGCCTGCCTGGGCGGGCTGCTCGCGCTCTCGGCGCTGCTGTTCGAGGCCTGGATCGCCCTGCTCGCCCGGCAGTTGGCCCGCGGTACGGCCCGCGGTACGGCCCGCAGTACCGCGAACGGTGCGGCCCGTGGGGGCGCTGTGGGCAGCCGGGCCTCCCGGAGGGCCATCCGGCTGCCCGTCGTACCGGACACCCCCGGCGGCGCCGTCCTCGGCAAGGAGCTGCGCCTGTGGGCCCGCGACCCGCGCCGGGCCAGGATGCTGCGGATGGCGCTGTGGACCGGCGTGTTCACCGGCCTGCTGCCGCTGCTCGGCGGCTTCCCGGCCCTGGTGCCGTGGGCCGGGGTGGTCGCCGCCCTGTTCGCCGGCGCGCTGGGCTCCAACCTGTACGGCCTGGACGCCGGGGCGCTCTGGCTCACCCTGGTCGTGCCCGGCGCCGAGCGGGTCGACGTCCGGTCGCGGCAGCTCGCCTGGCTGCTGGTCGTCGCCCCGGGCTCCCTGCTGCTCACCCTGGCCGCGGGCGCCGCCGCCCGCGCCGGCGGGACCTGGCCGTGGGTGCTCGCCGTCCTGCCCGCCGTGCTCGGCGCGGGGGCGGGCCTGGTGCCGCTGGTGTCCGTCCTCGGCCCCGCGTCGTTCCCGGACCGGCCCGGCGGCAACCCGCTGGACGGCTTCAGCGACGAGAACGCCGACCAGGCCCGGCTGCAGAGCATGGTCGTCCTGCTGCTCCAGGCCCTGGGCGCGCTGCCCGCCGCCGGCGTCGTCCTGACCGGCACGCTGCTGCACAGCGAGCCGCTGCGCTGGACCGGGGTGGCGGTCGGCCTGGGCATGGGGCTTCTGCACGCCGTACTGCTCGGGGCGGGAGCCCGGCACCGGCTGGAGACCCGCGGGCCGGAGCTGCTGGACGCGCTGCGCAAGGGCGTCCGTCGGACGGCGGAGCCGGCCGGGCCCGGCGGCCGGGACGGCGGCTCGGACCGGCTGCCGCCCGGTCGGGCCGTGGCGGCCGGGCTGCTGACCACGGCCGGAGTGCTGGCGGTGGCCCCGCAGGGGGCGGTGGCGCTGGGGATGGCGCTTTTCGCGCCGGCCAACCGGAGCTGGTTCCTGGCCCTCCACCTGCCGTCGGTGTGGCGGGTGCCGGTGGCGGTCGGGTTCGTGCTGCTGGGCGCGGGCTGCCTCCTGGGGACCTACCGGCTGACCCGCGATCAGCGACGGGTGCTGGGCCAGGGGCCGGAGCAGTCGGCTGCGATCATGAACGGCCCGCACCACCGCACCCGACCGGAGGCCCCGTGAGCAGCCCGCAGACCCCAGCAGCCCGCGAACCGGGCGGTACGGTCGACGAAGCGGGCGGTGCGGTCGACGAACGGAGCGGTACGGCGGGCGGGCCCATCGGTACGGTCCGCGACCTGCGCGCCGCCGCCCGGGCCCTCGGGCGGCTCGCCGTCCTGACCCTGCTGATACCGGTCGGCGTGGTGCTGATGACGGTCTTCCTGCTGTCCTTCCTGCTCTGGGGCTGCCTCGGCATGTTCCCGCTCTTCCCGGCCGTCACCCGGATGGTGCGCTCCGCCGCCGGCGCGGGCCGGTGGGTCGCCGGCCACTGGTCGGACGTCCCGGTGCCGCCGCCGTACCAGCCGCGCCCTGCCCTGGAACGCACTCTCCACGGCTGGTTCTGGACCGGCCACGACTACCACAAGAACCGCTGGTTCGCGGGCATGGCCCTCAACATCCGCTGGCTCTGGAACGACCCGGCGACCTGGCGCGACGCCCTCTGGCTGATCGCCGATCCGCTGGTCGGCGGCGCAATCGCGGCGGCGCCCGTCCTGCTCGTCGGCGCCGGCCTGTACGGGATCGTCCAGGCACTGCTGCCGTACGGTCTGCCGTACGACCTGCCGTTCGGCCCGTCCTCCGGCGGCCCGGCCGCGCTGCTCCCCGGCCTCCTCGGCCCCGTCCTCCTCGGTCCTGTCCTGATCGCCGCCGGGCTCGCCCTCGCCCGGCCCGCGCTGCGCCTGCACGGCCGGTGGACCCGAAGCCTGCTCGGCCCCACCGAGCGCTCCCGGCTCGCCCGGCGGGTCGAGCAGCTCACCGAGATCCGGCTGGACGCCACCGAGGCCCAGGCCGCCGAACTGCGGCGGATCGAAAGGGACTTGCACGACGGAGCCCAGGCCCGGCTGGTCGCGGTGAGCCTGCGGCTGGGCGTGGTCGCGGCGCTGATCGACCGCGACCCGGAGCAGGCGAAGCGGGTCGTGACGGACGCCCAGGAGAACGTCACCCAGGCCCTCCAGGAACTGCGCGACCTCGTCCGCGGCATCCACCCGCCGGTGCTCGCCGAACGCGGCCTCGCCGAAGGCGTACGGGCACTGGCCCTGGACGTCCCGCTGAAGGTCGAGGTCCGGGCCGAACTGCCCGGACGGGCCGAGGCGCCGGTGGAGTCGGCGGTCTACTTCGCCGTCAGCGAGGCGCTCACCAACGCCGTCAAACACGGCGGCGCCCGGCACGCCGCCGTCCACCTCGACCACGCCGCCGGACTGCTCCGCGCCGAAGTCACCGACGACGGCCGCGGCGGCGCCGACCCCGACCGGGGCAGCGGCCTGCGGGGCATCCGGCGCAGACTCGCCGCGTTCGACGGTACGCTCACGCTGACCAGCCCCCCAGGGGGTCCGACCCGGCTGATCATGGAGCTACCGTGCGTGTTGTCCTCGCCGAGGACCTCGTCCTGCTGAGGGACGGCCTCTCCCTGCTGCTCAGCGCCCACGGGCACGAGATCGTCGCCGCGGTGGAGAGCGGGCCCGAACTGGCCGCCGCCATCGCCGAACACCGCCCCGACATCGCGGTCGTCGACGTCCGCCTGCCCCCGACGTACACCGACGAGGGCCTCCAGGTAGCGCTCGCCGCCCGCCGCGAACGGCCCGGCCTGCCAGTCCTCGTCCTCTCCCAGCACGTCGAACAGCTCTACGCCCGGGAACTGATCGCCGACGGCACCGGCGGCGTCGGCTACCTCCTCAAGGACCGGGTCTCCAAAGCCGACCAGTTCGTCGACGCCGTCCACACCGTCGCCGCCGGCGGCACCGTCATGGACCCCCAGGTCATCTCCCGCCTCCTCGCCCGCAACGCCTACGACCAGCCCCTCGCCCTCCTCACCCCGCGCGAACGCGACGTCCTCGCCATGATGGCCGAAGGCCGCTCCAACGCCGCCATCGCCCAACGGCTGCACTTCAGCGAGGGCGCGGTCAGCAAGCACACCTCCAATATCTTCGCGAAGCTCGACCTCGGCGCCTCCGACGACGACAACCGCCGCGTCCTCGCCGTCCTCGCCTACCTCGACGGCACCCGCACACCTTGACGGTGGGTCCGGTGGGTGGGCGGCGGGGAGGGCGCCAAGTGGGCATTCATCCTCGGCTGTTACGCCGGCTGACCCCCGCGGGTGCGGGGAGGACTTTGGTGATCTCGGTGGGTGGTCCGACGCTCACGGCTGACCCCCGCGGGTGCGGGGAGGACAACCTGGATCACTCGATCGGGAGTGTGACGACCGGCTGACCCCCGCGGGTGCGGGGAGGACCTTCGCGACCTGGGGCGATGCGGTGGCTTTGCTGTTTCTTTGCCCGCCCCGGCCTACTGGCGCGGCGGCCTGACGTCGGGTGAGTTGTTGAGGTGTCAAGGGGCCGTCGCATCATCCCACGCCCCGGCGGCCGCGGGCAGCCGCCAGCGCATGGGCCGGCCGGAGGGTGAGTGGTCGTCGGCGATCGGTGTGGCGGGGCGGGCGTTGCGTGCCGGGGCTTTGTCGGAGCCGTTTGTCATCCGAGGTGCCACCGTTCGTGCGCCGTGCGCCGCCGTATCGCTGGCATATGCCGTGCGCGCCCCTTTTCCCGCCCCGTAGCCGATGAATACTGTCGCAAATGATGCCAATGTGCTGCGATGGTGATCATCTGGGAGTAAATTGCGACCGTACTCCACATTCCCCTGGCGTTCCGTCAGGTGTAGGATGGTAAAAACAGTGATCTGCGCCGAACGTATTACTGATCGGGGGCGGGCATGGCTCGTGGATGGGAAGCCGATCCCTCCGCTTTTCTGGAGAAGCGTCTGGGGAAGTCGGCGAAGGAGCTCGGGACGTCCGAGAACCGGGATGAATGCCCGGACATCTGGCAACTCTCGAACGGCGATATCGCCGTGATCGGCCGGGACCTCACCGACAACTACCGCAACCACCTCCCCGGGGACGTCGCCCTGGGCCCGGGTGAGCGGCTCGTCGTCATCCCCGGCATCATGCTCAGCACGGCGAAAGCGGACATCGCGGATGCCTGATCGGCTGCCGGCTCAGCACGCTCCCGAGCTGCGTCCCGAGTGGGGTGAGATCCTCACTCGGGACGACTATCGGCGCGACTTCCGCGAGCGGGACGCGCTGGTACGTGGCCAGGACTCCTGGAAGCTGGAGCGGCGTCAGCACTTCGAGGAGCAGGGCAGCCCGAGTTGGGAGGCGGCCCGGCGCGGCGACTGGGATGAGGCGCTGCGCCTCCTGGAGGGCCGGCGCGAGGCGTTGCGCGAGATCGGCCGGGAGGACGTGGAGCGGCAGTCCTTCTTCCACCGCATTCGGGTGGTCGAGCAGCCGCTGACGACATATCTCCAGTGGGAGCTGCATTCGCTGCGGATCCGGGCCGAATGCGGCGAGCGGATCCGTATCGTCGGCGCCGCGGTCCTGGCTGATTCCGAGAAATTCGATCAGTTGCCGGAGATTGTCGTTCTCGGTGGCCGTACGCTCTATCAGGTCCGGTATTCGGAAAAGGGAATTCCCACCGGGGCGATCAGATTCACCGACCCCGATCTCGTCCGCCGTTGGGAGGGCTACCTCGCGGACCTCCACCGGGCGGGCGAAGACGTCCTGGCGTACTTCGACCGCGAGGTGGCGCACCTCCTCCCACCCACGTGGAAATCGCAGCGGGACGTCGAGTAGGAATCGTGGAAGGAAGCCGCACGGGACCCGTGCCGGAACCCGGACAGGAACGGAGCGCTGTGGCAGACGAGCGCGGCGGGAGCGCCGACGGTCCCGGAGGCACGCGCTCCAGCGTGTCCGGGTCCTCCGCCCAGGACGTGGTCCAGGCCAGGGACGTCAGCGGAGGCATCCACTTCCACCGCGGACCCGGTGGGCCGGACGGGCCAGAAGGGCCAGAAGGGTCAGCCGGACCAGGCGGGCCCGACCGGTCGATCACCACCCCGACCCCACGCCAACTCCCCGCCGACGTCCGAGGATTCGTCAACCGCACGAGCGAACTCCACCAGTTGGACGCCGCCCTGGCCGGCGAGGAGCGAGCCCCGTCCGGCACCAGCGGCACCCCCGGTACCGTCGCCCCGGCCACCTCCGCCGCCGTCGTCGTGATCGCCGGGACCGCCGGCGCCGGGAAGACCTCGCTCGCCCTGCACTGGGCCCACCAGGCCCGCCACCGGTTCCCCGACGGCCAGTTGTACGTCAACCTCCGCGGCTACGACCCGGGCCGGCCGGTCACCGCCCAGGAGGCGCTGCACCACTTCCTGACCTCCCTCGGGGTCGGCGCCCAGTCCGTCCCGCATGACCCCGACGCGGCCGCCGCCCTCTACCGCTCCCTGCTCGCCGAACGCCGTGTCCTGGTCGTCCTCGACAACGCCGCCAGCGCGCACCAGGTCCGGCCGCTGCTGCCCGGCAGCGCGGGATGCCTCGTCCTGGTCACCAGCCGCAGCCGACTGTCCGGCCTGGCCGTGCGCGACGGCGCCCACCGGCTCACCCTGCGGACCCTGCCCGAGGCCGAGGCCGTCGCCCTGCTGCGCGCCGTCACGGCCGGGTACCGGCCCCAGGACGACCCGGCCAAGCTCGCCGAACTGGCCCGCCTCTGCGCCCGGTTGCCGCTGGCCCTGCGCATCGCGGCCGAACGCGCCGCCAGCCTGCCCCACATGGGTCTGGACGACCTGATCGACGAACTGCGCGACGAATCCGCGCTCTGGGACGCCCTCAGCGTGGGGGACGACGAGGACGCCGACGCGGTCCGCACCGTCTTCGCCTGGTCCTACCGCGCCCTGCCCGAGCAGGTCGCCCGCCTGTTCCGGCTCCTCGGCCTCCATCCCGGGCCCGACTTCGGGCTCCACGCCGCGGCCGCCCTCGCCGACCTCACCCCCAACCGCACCCGGCAGCTCCTCGACTCCCTGGTCGGCGCGCACCTCGTGGAACAGAGCGCGCCCGACCGCTACCAGTTCCACGACCTGTTGCGCGCCTATGCCACCGACCAGGCCCAGCAGCAGGAATCGCCCGCGCAGCGCCAGGCCGCGCTGCGCCGCGTCCTCGACTGGTACCTGCACACCGCCGACGCCGCCCAGCAGTGGCTGCGGCCCGCCGAGGACCGGCTGCCGCTGGACCCCGCGTCCGACGGAGTCCGGCCGGCGGCCTTCGCCGACTACAACTCCGCCGTGGACTGGTCCGAACGCGAACGTGCCAACCTCCTCCAGGCCGTACACGCCGCCTCCGTTGCGGGCGAGGACCGGCGGACCTGGCAACTGGCCGCCGTCCTCTGGAACGCCCAGGCCCCCTCCGCCCCGGGCACGGACTGGCCGGCGGCAGGGCGGCTCGGGCTGGCGGCCGCCGAACGCCTCGCCGACGACACCGCCCGCGCCCTGCTCCTCACGGACCTCGGCATGGCGCACACCCGGGTCAACTCCCTCGACGAGAGCCTGGAGTGCCACCGGAACGCACTGGCGCTGTGGCGCGAACTCGGCGACCGGCCCAACGAGGCGCACTCGCTGAACCTGCTCGGACTCGTCCACCTGCACCGACGGCAACTGGACGACGCCGCAAGGCACTTCGAGCAGGCACTCGCCGCCTTCCAGCAGCTGGGCGAGGCCCACTGGGAGGCGACCACACTCGCCAACCTCGCCAGCACCCACTACCGCGCCGGACGCCTGCCGCAGGCCGAAGCCGCCGTCGGCCAGGCGCTGACGGCCCACCGCGCACTGAAGAACCAGCGGGGCGAGGGGAACGCCCTGCGCCTGCTGAGCGACATCCGACGCGAGAACGGCGACCCGGCCGGCGCGCTCGCCCCGGCACACGCCGCACTCGACATCGCCCTGAACCTGCGCGACCACCGCCTGGAAGGCTTCTGGCTCATCACCCTCGGCGACGCCCAACGGTCGGACGGGCAACTCGCCGAAGCCCTCGACTCCTACCAGCGGGCTGCCGTCCTCCACCGCCGCCTCGGCGACCGCAGCCGCGAAGCCCTCGCCTGGCACGGCACGGGCGAGACCTACCGCGCCCTCGACCGCGCCCCGGAAGCCGCCGCCTTCCTCCGCCGCGCCGCCGCCACCCAGCACGCCCTCGGCGACCCCTGGCACGAGGCCCTCGCCCTCGACGCCCTGGCGGCAGCACTGTCCACCGACGACCCCCAGGCAGCCCGGCACCACTGGACGGAGGCCCACACCCTGCTGGCCGGACACGACAACCCACGGGCGCTCGGCGCACGGGAACGGATCGCACGACGGCTGGCGGAGGGCTGACGGCTTCCTCCGGCGCGCGCCAAGGCGCGTGACCGCCCCGGCGGCGCCGCGATCTGTGGGCCCTCCGGGCCCAGCCGCGATCTGTGGTGTACGCCGGGGGCAGCCGTCGGCGCGACGACGGACCTCCGCAGGTGCGGGGAGAAGACAGGGACGACAGTGATGCACGCCGCCGTCGACGGCTGACCCCCGCAGGTGCGGGGAGAAGGCGCCACCGCGCTGGAGCGCCTCGCCGCCCTCCGGCTGACCCCCGCGGGTGCGGGGAGGAGAGCCCACAATCTCGTGTAACGGTTTCGGACGTCGGCTGACCCCCGCGGGTGCGGGGAGGAGGCTTCCTGACCTGCGGTGGAGTAGGGGCTTTGCCGATTCTTGACTGTTTAGGTGGTGGCGAAGCTCCCCGGTCCGTGCACCGTTGGGTGGTTGAGGTGTCAAGGATCCTCCGCATGATGTCACGTGTGCCGCGTTGGCCGCTTGGCTCCGCCGTCGTTCGCGTGCGGCTCTGCGGGCTCTGTGGGCTCGGCGTGGGGGTTGGGCGCAGTCCGGGTGTCGGGAGGGCTTTAGCCCAAACGGGCTAACTTACGCCCAAGTTGGCGCCGATGTCGGGTGCCGGAATCGTTACGTGAGCCACCCGTGGGTGCCCTCCGGCGCCTGTGACCTGGGGTGATGCGTTGGGGAAGCCTTCGGTTCCGCCTCCACGCGCTGCTGCCGGCTGTTCAGCTGCCTTGATGGTGTGTCAGTGGTAGCTGATAGCCATTCAGTCATGACTGACAGCAATCCCATTGGTGGGTTCACCCCCTCCGAGCCGGACACCCGCCTGTGGGGCAAGCGTGAAGGCCTCCCCGGTCCGTACCCCGTGATCTGCCACCTTTTGGACACGGCAGCGGTCGCGGGTGCCCTGTGGGACGCCGTCCTGGGCGAGCGCATGCGTGTCCGGATCGCCGGGGCTGTGGGGGCCTCGGAGGGTGAGGCCCGGGCGGTGGTGATGTTGTGGGCGGGGCTGCACGACGTAGGGAAGGTCTCGCTCCACTTCCAGCAGCTGGTCGCCGAGGAGTTCGCGAAGCTGCGGGAGGATCAGAGGTACGTGGAGGACAATCCGGCCGCGAGGCGCAGCGGCTTCCTGCGGCACGAGACGGCGACGCACTGGGGTCTGGTCGAGTTCTTCAAGCAGTGCGGCTATCCGCTCCGCAAGCCCGTCAGGCAGTCTCCGGCTCACCAGATCGCCCAGCTCCTCGGCGGGCACCACGGCTGCTTCGCGGAGCCGCTGCTGGTCAAGGAGGTCGTCAATCCGTCCGGCTACCAGCCCGGTCTCGGGAGCGCCGAGGGGTGGCGGGAGCAGCGGCTCGCGCATGCGCATGCGGTCCGTCGGGCGGTCGGGGGTGAGACGGCTCTGGAGTCCGTGCTGCCAGGGGAGCTGGCGGTGGTGGTCGCGGGGCTGGTGGTGGTGGCCGACTGGCTGGCCAGCCAGGTCGATGTCATCGAGCCGCGCATGCCGGGGGAGGGCTGGAGGGGTGGGGACGCGGATCTCGCCGAGCACTTCAGGGTGGCTGCCGCCGCCGCGCCGGGGTGGGTGCGGGAGGCAGGGCTGGGGCGGGCGGTCTTTCCGGACAGGCCGTTCGACGAACAGTTCCCGTTCTCCCCGAACAAGCTTCAGGCCGACGTCGCCGAGCGCCTGCCCGTGGAGGTGAAGGGCCCGGGGCTGTTGTTGGTCACGGCGCCGACGGGGGACGGCAAGACCGAGGCCGCGCTGCACGCGGCGTCGGTGATGGCGCGGGCTTCCGGGGCGGCCGGGGTCTACTTCGCGCTGCCGACGATGGCCACGGCGGACGCGATGTTCACCCGGGTCCGCAGGTTCGCGGAGGCCAATGTCGAGGGCGACCGCGCGCTCACCCTGTTGCACAGCATGGCCTGGTTGAGCCCGGACTACGCTCCCGGGCAGGGGGTGACGGACGGGGCGGCCGTGCTCGCGGACACCGAGGCCGGCCAGTGGCTGCGCACCGGGCGGCGGGGCCTGTTCGCGCCGCTGGCCAACGGCACCATCGACCAGGTGCTCACGGGGGTGCTGCCGATCCGCTACGGATTCCTGCGGTTGTTCGGCCTGTCGAACAAGGTGCTGGTCGTGGACGAGGCGCACGCCTACGGCCCGTGGATGCACAGTCTGCTGGTGCGGCTGTTGGAGTGGCTCGGTGCGTTCGGTGCCCCGGTGGTGCTGCTGTCGGCGACGCTGACCGGCCGGGCGGCTTCGTCGCTCGTCGACGCGTACCGGCGCGGCGCCGGCTTCTGTGAGCCCAGCGCCGTCGAGCCCCGCTACCCCGGGTGGCTCTTCGTGAGTGCGGAGGACGGCGTGGTGTCCGAGCCCCGCGCGGTCGGCAGCAGCCGGGCCCGCACGCTGCGGGTGGAGATGCGCGAGGTGCACTGGGACGTCCGGGATGACGCGAGAGCCGCGGCGAAGTCCGGACGGCAGGGCCGTCGCGAGGCGCTGCGCGAGCTCCTCGCCCCGGTCGAGCGCGAGGGTGGCTGCGTGCTCGTCTGCTGCACGACGGTGGACGAGGCTCAGCGGACGTACCGATACCTGGAGTCCGTGCTGCCCGAACTCGCCTCGCGGGAGGGAGGGTTGCGGCTGCTGCACTCCCGGTTCCCCGCGCACGAGCGGCAGCGCATCACCGCCGACTGCGAGTCCGCCTACGGGAAGCCGGCGGACGAGGCGGCAGCGGCCGAACCGCGCGCGGGCTCGATCCTGGTGGCCACCCAGATCGTCGAGCAGTCCCTCGACCTGGACTTCGACCTGATCGTCTCCGATCTCGCCCCGCTGGCGCAGCTGTTGCAGCGGGCCGGTCGTGGCAAGCGCCACGAGCGTTCCCACCGTCCGGCGTGGACGGGCAGGTCCACCGAGCCGCGCATGGTCGTACTGGAGCCGCTCGACGACAAGTGCGATGTGGCGGTGCCCCGTTCCTGGGGCACCGTGTACGACGCCTCCCTGCTCCGCCGCACCAGCCTGTTGCTGCGGGCGCAGGCCGGGGGCGCCATCGAGGTGCCCGGGGATGTTCAGCGGCTCGTGGACGAGGTGTACGCCGAGGAGTTCGGCGTGGACTTGGACAAGGCCGCCGCGCAGGAGCTCCAGCGAATGGACGCCGAGCGCATCGCTTCGGCGGTGGCCGAGGCGCAGCTCGCCGACCTGACCGGCATCAAGGCGCCGTACGACGTGCGTGGCGACCTCTCCCCGCTCAGCGATCGCGGGCTGGGCATCACCGAGGACCTGCTGACCACCCGGCTGGGCGCCGACAGCGGGCGGGCGGTGTGCGTCTTCGAACGGGAGGACGGGCGGCTGAGCTTCGCGCCCGACCGTCAGGTGCCGCTGCCGCCGTCCAGGGCCGCGCCGAAGCGGGACGACATCGCGTTGATCATGCGGCACACCGTGCCGCTGCCCGGGCGCTGGCTCCGCGGGCGCGCCGAGGACGAGGCCGTTCCGTCGGCCTGGCGAGACCGGCCCCTGCTGGCGGACCTCGCACTGCTGCGCTTCCGCTGGGACGGCGAACGCTGGACGGGCCGGCTGGGGGAGCGGCGGATCGAGTACTCGAAGGTGGGAATTTCGGAGAACTGACCTAATAAGCGCCGTACTTGGCGATAGATTGACCGCACGGCCGCCGGGCGAGGGGAAAGCCCGCCCGGAGGCCGTGAGACCCCCGCCTGTGCGGGGAGTTGACCAACCGACACGGCCGCTTCCTAAGCGCCGTACGGCTCACCCCCACTCGTCCGTGGGGACCAGGCAGAGCCTACCCATCCTGTGATCATCCGTACCTGCCTCGCCGGAGGCCGCATGACTTCCGCACCGCCCGCCTACAACCTCTTCGACGAAGCCTGGGTCCCCGTTCGATGGGGCCCGCATCCGGGAGGGAGCAACGACGAAACGGACCTGAGCGCGTCCTACCCACCAGCGGTGGGTCTGCGTGAACTCCTCCTGCGCGCCCACGAGATCGAACAGATCACGATCGAGATCCCGCCGGCGCTGTCCGCGCTGTACCGCGTCCTGTACGCGGTGACGGCCCGGATGGCTCGGCTCGACCAGGTCCGTTCCGACGAGTCCGGCGCCCGGTCCGGGTCCGCGACCGCTGACTGGTCGGTACGGCGCAGCGAGCTGGTCGACGAGGGCCGGTTCGACCCGGAACGGGTCGCGGAGTTCGTGGCGAACCACCGCGACCGCTTCGACCTGTTCGACTCCGCGCGTCCCTTCCTCCAGGATCCGAGGCTGGCCGAGCAGTGCGACCCGGCGAACACCGCCGGCGTCGACAAGCTCATCACCACCCGCCCGTCGGGCAACAACCACTCCTGGTTCCAACACGTCAACAGTGCCGCCCCCGACCTGCCCACCCCGGCCCAGGCCGTCCTGCACCTGCTGGTGTGGCACTACTACGGGCCCTCCGGGCGCTGTTCCAGCCGCACCGTCGGCGACGTCAAGGACGCCGGCAGCAAGGCCGGCCCGCTGCGCAGCACCCTCTCGTACCACCCGGAGGGGGAGACCCTCTTCGAGTCGCTACTGGCCGCGCTGCCCGAACCCGGCGCGGACGTCCGCCGCGACACCGACCTCTGCCCGTGGGAGTGGGAGGTGCTGCCGGACCCGCTCGCCGCCCCGCCGCCGCTGAGGGGGCCCTGCTCCGAACTCACCGCCCGTTCGCAGCACGCACTCCTGCTGGTTCCGGACGACACCGGCGCGTTCGTCAAGGACGCGTTCATCACCTGGGCCTACCGCGACAAGATCTCCCGCGAGGGCGACCCGTTCCTGATCTGGCAGACCAGCAAGCAGGGCAACCCCTACCCGCGGCCCGCCGACTCGCACCGCGCCCTGTGGCGGGACCTGGACGCGCTGCTGCTCAAGAACCCCGCCGGCAGTGCGAAGCCCCGGCGCCCCACGGTGTTCGGGACCGCCTCGGACGTCTCGGAGGAACTGCGGGTGCACGCGCTCGGATTCGAGCAGGACGGGCAGGCCAAGGACATCCAGTTCGTCGATGCCCTGACACCGCCCGTACTCGGTCTCGTGGAGCTGGACGGACCCACGATCGCCGTGGAGATCGGCCGCCTGCGCGTGCTGGGGGAGCGGTACGGCGACCGCCTCGACCGGGCGGTCAAGAAGGCCTGGGCCGCCTTCACCGAAGCACCCAAGATCCGCGACTGCACGTGGGCCGTCGACGCGGCGGCCCGCTACTGGCCCGCCGCCGAGGCCGAGTTCTGGAAGCGCCTCGGCGAACACGACTTCGACGGCGCCGCCGTGGCCTTCCGGCTGCTCGCCGAGCGCGCCTACGACGCCGTCACCTACGGCGCCCTGGGGACCATGCGCGGATCCAAGGCCTGCACCAAGGCCCGCATCGAGTTGTACGGCGGGCCGGTGAAGGCCCCCGCCGGCAGCAGCAGCGCCGCCGCAAGCCGCACCACCAGCACGGAGGACACGTGAGCGACACCACCAGCATCCCGGGCCCGGCCAAACCCGCGGACGACACGGTACGCCCGGCGAAGGAAGCCGCCCTGGTCCCCTCGCTGGGACGGGCCCGCGCCTTCACCACCAGGATCGACCAGCGCAGCCACGACGACCCCGGGGTCCGCGCGGCGCTGCGCCGTGGTGTGGGCAAGGACCTGGACGCCGTGCCGTTCATGCACCGCTTCGTGGCCTCCTGGCTCACCGACGAGCAGACGCGCAGCCGCGACGTCCAGCGCGCGTTCTACACCGTCGCGTCGCTGATCGCCGCGCAGCGCCGCGACCAGTACGCCGCCGCGAAGGCCGAGGCCTCGAAGAAGGGGGCCACGTCGGAGATGGACGAGACCTCGACGGGCACCGGGACGACCACGGCGGCCACCTCGACGGGCGCCGGGACGGTGCCGGACGTCCCCGGCGACCCGACCGGCCTCGCCGACGGCACGGCTCCCGCCGCCGCGAAGGGGCTCCAGCCGCGCAGCCTCGGCCATGCCTTCGCCGACGGCGTGCTCAAGGGAGCCAAGGGAGGCGGCCTGCGCGAGACCTCGGCCGAGACCCGCCTCAACCTGCTGACGCGCCAGAGCCTCGACGGGCTGCACCGACACCTGCCAGGGGCCGTCCGCCAACTGCGCGGCAGCGACGTGGAGATCGACTGGGCCCAGCTCCTCGTCGACCTCTGCCGGTGGCGGCGCCGCTCCGGCACCATCAAGCGGATCTGGCTCCAGGACTACCACCGGGCCCTGGAGAAGGACGGCCAGCGCCGGGCCCGCGAGCTGGACGACAACGCGACCGACCCGGCCGTCACCGACCCGGCCGTCACCGACCCGGCCGTCACCGACCGGGCCGTCACCGACACCGCGGCCGAGACCGACGGCGCCGGGGGAGCCGATCCCACGGCCTGACCACGGTCGACGCCCGCGCCGACGAACCCGCCACCCCCGCCGAACCCACCACCCCCAAGGAGCAGAGCATGCCCGGCCCCGACCGCACCACCCCCCGCTTCCTCGACATCCACGTCGTCCAGAGCATCCCGTTCGCCAACCTCAACCGGGACGACAACAACTCCGTCAAGACCGTCCGCTACGGTGACACCGAGCGCACCCGGGTCAGCAGCCAGTGCTGGAAGCGCGCCGTCCGCGAGTACTTCCAGGACAGCTTCGGCGAGCAGGCCCTGCGCACCCGCCGGATCGGCGCCCGCGTCACCCGGCTCCTCCAGGAGAAGCACGGCTGGCCCGCCGAACTCGCCCAGCGGGCAGGCCAGCACGTCGCGGCCGGCAGCAGCATCAAGTTCGAGACGGCCATGGACTCGCCCGTCATCACCACCAACGCCATGGTGTACGTGCCCGAGACCGCCGTCGCCGAACTCGCGGCCCTCGCCGTGGAGCATCGCGCCGAACTCGAAGGCGCGAAGGACATCAAGAAGAGCGGCGACAAGAGCGTCCTGCCCAAGGAGGCCGTCGACGCAGTGCTCCGCAGCCGCAACGGCGTCATCAACCTCTTCGGCCGCATGCTCGCCGAGGTCGACGACGCCGGCGTGGACGGCGCGGTCCAGGTCGCCCACGCCCTCACCACCCACGGCACCGACGTCGAACTCGACTACTTCTCCGCCGTCGACGACGTCACCTCCGCCTGGGGCGACACCACCGGCAGCGCCCACATGGGCCACGCCGAGTTCAGCGCCGGCGTCTTCTACCGCTACGCCACCGTCGACCTCGCCGACCTCCACGGCAACCTCGGCGGTGACCGCGGAGCCGCCCGCGAACTGGCCGCCGGATTCGCCGAGGCCTTCATCCTCTCCCTCCCCCGGGCGAAGAAGACCGCCACCGCCCCCCACACCATCCCGGACCTGGTCCACATCGCCGTCCGCGGTGACCGCCCGCTCTCCTACGCCGCCGCCTTCGAACAGCCCGTCTCCTCCCACGAGAACGGCGGCTACGGCCCCGCCTCCCGCGCGGCCCTCGCCCGCTACGCCACCGCCGCCAACAAGCTCCTCGGCCGGCGCGGCACGGTCGCCGCCGCCTGGGCCGGCCTCGAGGACAAGGACCTCGACGGCCTGGGCACCCGCGTCGACTCCTTCCCCGAGCTCATCGACGCCGCCGTCGACGCGGCCTTCGGCACCGTCCCCGCCGAGGCCCGCGTATGAGCCCCGCCGCCACGGACACCCGGGGACTGCTGCTGCGCTTCGCCGCACCGCTGCAGTCCTGGGGCGAGACCAGCAAGTTCAACGAGCGCGATACCGCCCGATTCCCCACCCGCTCCGGCGTCATCGGCCTGCTCGCCGCCGCCCTGGGCCGGAAGCGGGACGAGGGCATCGGCGACCTCGCCACCCTCTCGTTGACCGTCCGCGCCGACCGCCCGGGCGTGGTCCTGCGCGACCTGCACACCGTCGGCGGAGGCCTGCCCGCCGCCCGTACGGTCACCACCGCCGAGGGGAAGAAGCGCTCGGGCACCACCGCCACCCTGCTGTCCCACCGCTACTACCTCACCGACGCCGCCTTCACCGCCGTCGTCACGGCAGCCCCCGAACACCTCGACGAGTGGGCGCGAGCGCTGCGGAACCCGCACTGGCCCCCGTACCTCGGGCGCCGCTCGTGCCCTCCCGAGGGCCCGCTGCTGCTCGGCCTGGTCGACGACCCCCTGCACCATCTCGTCCACCTGCCGATCGCCCGCCGCGCCCGCGCCGGCGACCGGAACGTCCACGTCGTCTTCCACGGTGACCAGCCACTCGACCGCCTCGGTGACCACCCCCGGCCCGGGAGCGACGACGGCAGCACCCCCGTCGGAGAGATCACCGACGACCCGGTCGACTTCCACCCCCGGCGACGGTCCTACCGCGCCCGCCCCCGCTACCAGCGCACCCTCACCCTGCCCGCCGAGCGCTGCCGAGGCCTCGGCACCGGCTACCTGAGCGCCCTCGGCGACTACCTCGACCAGCACACCACTCGCCCCGAAAGCATCCCCGCATGACCCTGTGGCTGACCCGTATCGTTCCCGACCCGCGCAGCCGCGACGCCCGCCGCGACACCGCCGGCGCCGTCGACCTGCACCACCGCATGATGTCGCTCTTCCCCGACCACGTCGCCGAGGAGGAACCACGCCGCCGCCTCGGCGTGCTCTTCCGCACCGAATCCACCGCCGGTGGTGACCAGATCCTCCTGCAGAGCGGGCAGCGGCCCGAGCTCGACCGCCTGCCCACAGGCTACGGACAGGCCGTGACCAAGCCGCTCACCCCGCTCCTCGACGCCCTCCGGCCCGGCCTGCACATCCGCTATCGCATCGCCGCCAACCCCATCCGCAGGCCCACCCGGGCCACCCGGGAGCTCTACGGGCTCAAGGCCGTCGTCCCGCTCCTCGGCGCAGCAGCCGACGACTGGTGGGCCCGCCAGGCCGAAGCCTCGGGCCTGAACATCGGCATCCTCCACTCCAGCCCCCTCGAAGCCGCCAAGGGGAACCGGCGCAGCGACCAACGGCCCGTCAAACACGACCGCGTCCTCTTCGAAGGCACCGCCGTCATCACCGACGCCGACCGCCTGCGCACCCGCCTCACGGAGGGCATCGGCAAGGGCAAGGCCTACGGCTGCGGCCTCCTCAGCATCGCCCCGCACCGGGGGCCGCAGTGACCGGCCGCCGCCCCGACCCCGGCGCCGCCCGGCGCAAACTGGCTTCCCCCACGGTCGCCATGCTGCCCAGGGTCGCCGACTCCCTCTCCTTCCTGTACCTCGACATCGTCCGCATCGTCCAGGACGACACCGGCGTCTGCGCCGAGGTCACCAGCCCCCACCGCGGAACCGAGGCCGTCTACCTCCCCACCGCCGCCCTCGGCTGCGTCCTCCTCGGCCCCGGCACCTCCATCACCGCCAGGGCCCTCTCCACCCTCGCCCGCCACGGAACCACCGTTGTCATCGCCGGATCCGGCGGCGTCCGCTGCTATGCCGCCACCGTCCCCGAATCCCTCAGCACCACCTGGCTCGAACGCCAGGCCCGGGCGTGGGCGGACGACAACAGCCGTCTGGCCGTCGCCACCGCGATGTACGAGCAGCGCTTCGGCCGCGGCACAGCCCCGGCAGGCAGCGGCCTCGCGGCGCTGCGCGGCCTGGAAGGACAACGGGTCAAGGCCCACTACCGCCTGCTCGCCCAGCAGCACCGCATCGGCCGGTTCCGCCGCAACTACGACCCCGACTCCTGGGAGCAGCAGGACCCGGTCAACCTCGCGCTGTCGTCCGCCAACACCTGCCTCTACGGCATCGTCCACGCGGCCGTCCTCACCCTCGGCTGCTCGCCGGCCCTCGGCTTCGTCCACAGCGGCAACCAGCAGGCGTTCGTCTACGACGTCGCCGACCTGTACAAGGCCGAGCTCACCATCCCGCTCGCCTTCTCCCTGCACGCCTCCCCGCAGCCGGAAGCCGACGCCCGGCGCGGATTCCGGGACGGCCTGCGGCTGTTCCGGCTCCTGCCGCGCATCGTCACCGACATCCAGCGCCTGCTCGCCCCCGACCGGGACATCACCCTGCCGGACCCGAAGGAGCAGCTCGTCGACCTGTGGGACCCGGTCTCCGGCCCCGTCCCCGGCGGGGTCAACTACGCGGGGGAGGAGCTGCTGTGAGGACTCGCCGTCCTGCCCGCACCAGGACTGCCGGGGAGCACCGATGGCAGCCATGACCGTCCTGTCCGCCACCGCCGTACCCGACCACGTGCGGGGCGCCCTCACCCGCTGGCTCATCGAAGTCACGCCCCAGCTGTACGTCGGCACCATCTCGGCCAAGGCCCGCGAGGAACTCTGGCAGGCCGTCAGCGGCTGCGTCGGAACCGGCGTCGCCGTCCTCGTCCACACGGCGGCCAACGAACAGGGCTTCGAGCTGCGCACCGCGGGCGAGCAACGCCGAAGGCCCGTCGACTTCGACGGGCTGACACTGGTCGCGATGGCCGCCGCCCGGGCGGCCGACGACGGGGAGACGGCAGGGCCTTAGCCACGAAGCCCGCAGGAGCCCGGCGAGCGCTTCCCCGGCCACGCGCGCAGCCCAGCCGACCTCGCCCGGCAGGAGAGGCCGCACCGAGCGGGGGCTCACCGCCGTGTCCGAAGCTGCCCGAAGGGGCCAGCCGCGGGCAGGGTCGGTCGCGCCGCCGGCCGGAGACACGGCCAGGCTGACCCCCGCGGGTGCGGGGAGGAGGCTTCGTGACCTGCGGTGCAGCGGAGGGTTTGCGGGTCCTTGACCATTGGTCGCGGTGGGATCTGGGGACTGCTGGGTGAACTGCTGAGGTGTCAAAGAGCGTTGGCACATCGTTTCACGGTTGGCTTGCCGGTTGCTGCGTCCCGCCTGGGTGCGGCTGTGTGTCATGCGGTCTCAAGCGCGGGGTCCGGTGTGGCTGGGGCGTGCGGGGTGGGGGGCGGGGTAGCGTCACTGCTGGTCACCAGGGCGTCACGGTGGGCGCCCTGTGGGGGTGGCGCCGGGCGGGTGCTGGGGCCCACCCTCCGCCGGACCGACAGGAGCGCCGTCATGGCCGTACCCACCGTCTTCGAGCAGCACGTCAGCGGCTACAGCCTGCCGCACGCCTACTGGATGGCGAGGGCCGCCGACCTCGCCTACAAGGACGAGGCCACCATCGAGGAGCAGGCCCACGCCTGGGGTTTCGGTACCGTGCGTCACCACCGGACGGCGTTCACTCCGCCGTTCCCGTTGCAGGACACCCAGGCGTACACGATGGCCGGCGACGACATGATCGTCACGGCGTTCCGCGGCACCGAGCCCGCGCAGCTCCGGGACTGGCTCACCGACGCCACCACGCCGCCCTGGCCGGGCCCCGCCCGGACGGGTTACGTCCACTACGGCTTCGCCGAGGCCTTGGACTCCGTCTTTCCCGATGTCGCCAAGGCCATTTCCGATCTGCGGACCGGCGACCAGACCGTCTGGTTCACCGGCCACAGCCTGGGCGGTGCGCTCGCCATGCTGGTCGCCGCCCGGCTCGACCTGGAGGATCCGCGGCTGGCGGCCGACGGCGTGTACACCTTCGGCCAGCCCCGTACCTGTGACCGGATCCTCGCCGCCGCGTACGACAAGGGCCTGAAGGGGCGTACCTTCCGCTTCGTCCACGGCAACGACATCGTCCCCGAGCTGCCCCCGGAGCCCGCCTTCACCCATGTCGAGGCGCTGCGCCACATCGACTCGGCGGGCCGTGTCAAGGAACGGGTCGGGTTGGTGGCAGGGCTGAGCGACCGGGCCAAGGGGCTGGGCGCCGCGGCCTTCTCCCCGGACGGCGAGGGGATCCGCGACCACTTGATGCGGAGCTACCTCGCCGCGCTGGAGAAGGCGCTGGCCTGACGCTCGCCCGGCCGGCCGGGCGACCGACGGGCGACCGACCGGCCGCCCCGGTCGGTGATCATGGACGGATAGGCTGCCGTGATGTCAGGTCCTCGCGGTGAGGACGGAGCTGATGAGGATCGGTGGTGTACGGACATGATGGGACCGGCGCATTCGCTGTCGGGTGCGGCCGCGTGGCTGGGGGTGGGCGCGGTGGCGGCCGGCATGGGGGAACCGATGCCCTGGCCGGTCCTGCTCGCGGGGGCGCTGATCTGCGCGGGCGCGGCGCTCGCGCCGGACCTGGACCACAAGGCGGCGACGATATCCAGGGCGTTCGGGCCGGTGTCCCGGGCGGCCTGCGAGGTGATCGACAACCTCTCGTACGCGGTGTACAAGGCCACTCGGGGCAAGGGTGACCCTCGGCGCTCGGGCGGCCACCGCACGCTGACCCACACCTGGCTGTGGGCGGTGCTGTGCGGGGCGGGCGCCGCGGCGGTGGCCGTGTTCGGCGGCCGCTGGGGCGTGCTGGTGGTGCTGTTCGTGCACATGGTGCTGGCGATCGAGGGCCTGCTGTGGCGGCACGCGCGGGTCTCCAGCGACGTCCTGGTGTGGCTGCTGGGGGCGACCAGCGCCTGGATGCTCGCGGAGGTGCTCGACAAGCCCGGCAACGGCTCGCAGTGGCTGTTCGAGGAGCCCGGGCAGCAGTACCTCTGGATCGGGCTGCCGATCGCGCTCGGTGCGCTGGTGCACTGTCTGGGCGACGCGCTGACCGTCTCGGGCTGTCCGGTGCTGTGGCCGATCCCGATCGGGCGCCGGCGCTGGTACCCGGTCGGGCCGCCGAAGGGCATGCGGTTCCGGGCCGGCAGCTGGGTGGAGATCAAGGTGCTGACCCCGGTCTTCATGGGGGCCGGCGGGGTCTGTGCGGCGGGGGCGCTCGGCTTCTTCGGCAACGGCTGAGGCAGCGGGTGGACGAAGAGGGGGGCGGGGCGGCGGGTGGGGTCAATCTGCTTCCGGGGGAGGCGAGTTGATCGGGCGCCGGCCGGGTAGGAACCGGTCGGCGCGGGGCGGGCCCGGCCTCCGGTGCCGGGAGCAGGAGTCCGGTGGCCCCCGCAGCCGCGGGAGTGTGGCAGATGGCGTCCGTGCCGGGAGTGTCCGTGCGGGGAGGGGTGGCGATCGTCACCGGGGCCGCCAGCGGGATCGGGCGGGCGGCGGCGCTGCGGCTGGCCCGGACGGGCTGGGCGGTCGCGGCGGTCGACGTCGACGCGGCCGGTCTCGACGCGTTGGCGGAACAGGCCCCCGGGGTGCGCCCGTTCGTCTGCGACGTCACGGAGCAGGAGGCGGTCGGCGCCCTGGTCCGTGAGGTCGGCCGCGAGCTGGGCCCGCCCCGCCGGCTGGTGCACTGCGCCGCCGTCGCGGACATGGGGCGGCTGCTCGACGCGGACCCGGCGGACACCCTGCGCCTGATGGACGTCCTGTACGGGGGCACGCTCCGGACGGTCCGGGCCGTGGTGCCGGCGATGGCCGCCGGGGGCGGGGGCCAGCTGGTGCTCCTGGGTTCCATCGGCGGCTGGGTGCCCGTGCCGCTGGGTGGCGCCTACGGCGCGGCCAAGGCGGCCGTCCACTACCTCGCCGAGATCGTCGCGGCCGAGCACCGCGGTGACGGCATCCGGGTGCTGTGCGTCTGTCCGCCCGCGGTGGAGACCCCGATGCTGGCGCGCATCCGGCGGGACAGCCCCGAACTGATCGGCAAGCGGCGGGGGTTGAGCCCGGAGCAGGTGCTGGACTCGATGGACCGGGCCCTGGCGCGCGGCCGGGCGTGGGCCTTCCCCGGGCGCGGCACCCGGGCGTTGTGGACGGCCCGGCGGCTGGCGCCGCGTGTGCTCAGCGGCCTTCTCGGCCGGGTCGTGGTGGGGAAGTAGGAAGCAGTGGTTCCTGGCGGGGAGGCGGCGGCTCCCGGCCGGGGCTCCGCTCAGCGGGCCGCGAGCAGGCCGTCCACCAGGGCGTCCAGGCCGTCCCGGTAGGTGTCCCGGGCGGTGAGCGGTGCCCAGCGGTCCGCGAGCCGGGCCAGGCGGGGGAGCCGTTCCGGGTCGAGTTCGGCGAAGACCTGTTGCCGGTGGGTCGGGCGGTCGTCGGGGGCCGGGCGGCGGGCCGCCGACGCGCGGACCATGATCTCGCCGGCCGTGTAGTACCAGACGGCGCGGTAGCCCTGGACGGCCCGCTCCGGGGAGAGGCCGCCGGCGATCAGGCCGTCGACGATCTGCTCCACGAACCACAGGGAGTGGGCGGACATCAGGCTGTCCCCGGTCAGCACCTCGACGATCCAGGGGCAGGCGGCGAGCGCCTCGTGGATCGCGGCCGCCGCGGCGACGACGCGTTCGCGCGGCTCGGCCGGCAGGGCGGTCGGCCGCAGCGTCCGTGCGGCGTAGTCGTCCAGCAGCAGGACGAGCAGTTCCTCCTTGTCGCGGACGTGGTGGTAGAGGGCCATCGGCGTGCTGCCGACCTCGGTGGCCAGCCGGCGCATGGTCAGCCGCTCGACGCCCTCCTCGTCCACGATCCGGCGGGCCGCGGTCACGACCTCCTCCCGGGAGATGCGGGGTGGCCGCCCGGTGGCCTTGCGCGCGGCGCGGCGCGGTCCGGCGGGTTGCGGTGCGGACGGTGGCTGCGGTCCGTCGGGTCGCGGTGCGGAGGGCTGCGGGGCGGGGGGCTGCTGCATGGCTCCATCATCGCTCGGGGCTCGACAGCGGGGATCGCTCGGGGCTAGTTTCTATACGCGTACAAAAATAGTCCGGCCCGAGTGGCGGCCGGAGGCGCACAGCCCCCGGCCCCGCTCACCCCGTCGAGAACCCACTGGAAGGAACCGCTCATGACGACCACTCCGCTCGCGGCCCTGGACCTGTTCGCCTCGGCCCTGCAGATCCACCCCGGCGGCGACGTCCGGGCCACCGGGCGCCGGATGGCCGGTGGCGACGCCGGGGTCTGGCAGATCGCGACCTTCCACGTGGAGAGCGACGCCGACGTCCACGCCGACCACTGGGAGATGCACCCCGAGGCCGAGGAGGCGGTCTGCTGCCTGGCCGGTGGCGTCCGGCTCCACCTCCGCCCGGTCGAGCCCGGCGCGGCCGAGTCCGTGGTGCGGCTGACGGCGGGCACCGCCGCGATCGTGCCCCGGGGCCGCTGGCACCGACTGGAGCTGGACGCCCCCAGCGACCTGATGTCGATCACGCTGCGGTCGGGCACCCGGCTGGAGCGGCGGGCGGAGGCCGGGTGACGGGTGGACGCGCGCTCCGGCAGGGTGACGGGCGTGGGGTGCGGGCCCGCGCCGTTCACGGGGATTCGCCGGCCCGGCCGGGAGGGCGGGGCTGGGGCGGCCGGGAGGGCGGGGCGGGGTCGCCGGGCACCGGGCGGTGATCGAGCGGCCGTACCGTCGAGCGGCCGTGCCGTCGCGCCGTCGCGCCGTCGCGCCGTGCGAGCCGTGCGAGGCGCCGAGGCGTGCGACGCGTCCGTGGAGCTTCGGCGGGGCGGCGTGCAGCCCCGTCAGACCAGCCCCAACTCGGCGAGCGGCAGCGCGGGTTGCCCGACGGCCGGGCCGGGGGAGAGGTAGCGGTCGCGGAGCGCGGCGACGATCTCGGCGCTCGCCTGTCCGCTGCCGTAGGGCGAGGGGAGCCGCGCCAGCCGTTCCGCGGCGGCCTCGTCGGCGAGCAGTTCCCGCAGCGCGCGGGCGAGTTCGTGGCCGGGGCGGGCGAGCCGGGCGAAGCCGGCCCGGACGGCCTCGGGGCGCTCGGTGGAGTTGCGCACCACGACGAGCGGGCGTTTGAGCACCGTGCACTCCTCCTGGACCCCGCCGGAGTCCGAGACCAGCAGCCGGCAGTGCCGGGCCAGGGCGAGGAACCCGGCGTGGTCCAGCGGCTCGATCCGGCGCAGTCGCGCGCTCGGGCGGCGCAGGCCGAACGCCTCGACGGCGGCCCTGGTCCGGGGGTGCAGCGGCAGCAGCACCGGCAGGTCGAGGGCGGCGAGCTGGTCGAGGATCTGGGCGAGCCGCGCGGCGTCGTCGGTGTTCTCCGGGCGGTGGATGGTGGCGAGCAGGTAGCCGCCGGGGATGACGGCGTGTTCGGCCACGATGCGGCGGGCCTCGGGCTCGGCGGGCAGGGTCTCCAGGGTCGCTTCGACGACGGTGTTGCCGGTGATGATCACCCGGTCCGCGTCGATCCCCTCGCGCAGCAGGTGGGCCGCGGCGGTCGCGGTGGGGGCGCAGTGCAGGTCGGCGAGCGGGGCGATGAGGCGGCGGTTGGCCTCCTCGGGCATGTCGGGGTCGAAGGAGCGCAGGCCGGCCTCGACGTGGACGACGGGTATGCCCGCGCAGTGTGCCGCGAGGGCGCCGGCGGCGGCGGTGTTGGTGTCGCCCTGGACGACCACGGCGGCCGGCGGGCGGGAGGCGAGGTGGTCGCTCAGCGCGCTGACCATCCGGCCCATCTGGCGGCCGCGCGGTTCGCCGCCGACGCCGTTGAGCAGGTGGTGCGGCCGGGGGAGGCCGTACTGGGCGAAGAAGGCGGTGGTGAGGGCCGGGTCCCAGTGCTGCCCGCTCCAGACGATGCGGGCCCGCGGGCCGAGGAGGCGGGCCACCCCGGCGAGTTTGACGATCTCCGGCCGGGTCCCGAGGACCAGGGCGATGTCGGTCGAGGACATGGCGCTCCGAAGGGGGCGAAGGGGCGAGATGGGGGAGTAACAGCAGACGATATGAGGGGATTCGCAAGAAATATCCACAAGCGGGAGCAATGTCACCCACTTGGCGGATAGGGGGTGGGCCGGGCTCAAGCGGTCCGGCGTTGGTTCGTATGCCGGTGCATCAAAAAGCCCCGAGTCGCGCCGACTTGGCCGGAGGAGGTCCGCGTTCGGCGTCTCGGCGATCCCGCGCGGTCGGTTACGGCAAACGGGTGATTTCCACCCGAATGGGCGCGGCGCACCTATCCGATCATCCGATCGGCCCAGCAACATACGGCTCCAGATCGCAAAGATCGGGACAACCCGGTCCCCATGAGAGGAACCACCATGTACGGACCCATAGGCGGCGGACTCCCCCCGACGGCGGCCGGCGGCGGCGTGCTCGCCTCGACCGGCTCGCCCGGCCTCGGCGTCGCGGCCGCGGCGGGCACCGCCCTGGTGCTGGTGGGAGTCGCCCTGCTGCGGCGCAGCCGGCTGGCCGCCGACCGGGGCGAGCGGACCGACCGCGCGGACCGGACCGGTGGGACCGGCGGCCGGGAGCCGGACGGTCGGTAGCCCCGGTACCACCCATCCCCCCATCGCCCCACCGCACCGCCACCGCCCCACCGCCCCACCGAACCGCCACTGCCCCATCGCCCCACCGAACCGCCACCGCCCCACCGCCCGCCGTCAACTCGCGCCGATCCCAAGGGGTTTCCTCGTGACCGCAGACGTCCACCCGCAACCCTCCCGGCCACCGGGCCCGGCCCGCTCGCCGCTGTCGCCGGCCGGAGGCGCCCCGCTGTCCGGCCGGGTGCTCGCCGGGGTGGCCGGGCCGCTGCTGCTGGGCCTGGGCGGGGCCCTGATCGCGGGTGAACGTGCCTACCGGTTCCAGGAGATGGCCGGCGCGCAGTGGTTCGTCTCGCACGCGCTCGGCCTGCGGACCCTGCTGCTCGCGGCCCCCGACGCGCCGGTGCTGTACGCCGGCGACGCGAGCGGCCTCGGACGCGGGATCGCCCTGACCACCGGTTGCAGCAGTGCCCTGCTGATCGCCCCGCTGGCCCTGCTGGCCGGAGTGCTGTTGCTGTTCGGCAGTCGCGGGCCGGCCCGGGTCCTGCTCGGCTTCGTCCTGGCGGCCGCCCTGGTCCTCGCCGCCAACCTGGGCCGGCTGACGCTGATCGTCGCCATGCAGAACCGCTACGGGGACGAGGGGTTCGGCTGGACGCACGTCCTGTTCGGCTCGGTGCTGATGATGGCCGCCGGTCTGCTCGCGCTGCTGCTCTTCCTCTTCCTGATCACCCGAACGTCCACCCGCGACGCGGAGGCCGATGCGCCGTGACCCTGCTCGACCTGTCCGTCTCCCTCTCCTTCGTGCTGGGGATCGGCTTCCTCGCCTACGTCACGGTGATCGTGCGCAACTTCCTGCGGGCCGGCCCGGACGCCCCGGGCGACCCGAGCGGCTTCGACTGGCACTTCCTCATACCCTGCCGGGACGAGGAGGCGGTGATCGGCACCACCCTGGACTACCTCGCCCGGCACTTCCCCCGGGCGCGGGTCTGGGTCGTCGACGACCACTCCGAGGACCGGACCGCCGAGGTGGTGCGGGCCAGGGCGGCCGAGGGGCGGCCCGTTCACCTGGTCGGCCGACGGCTTCCGCGGGCGCGCACCGGCAAGGGCGACGCGCTGAACGACGCCTACCGGGCGCTGGAGGCCTGGCTGCCGGAGTCCGCCGACGCCGACCGGGTCGTCCTGATCGTCCTGGACGCGGACGGGCGGCCCTCGCCGGGGATGCTGGACACCTTCGCCGGGCCCTCCTTCTTCGGTGATCCGGCCATCGGCGCCGTCCAGGTCGAGGTCCGGATGTCCAACCGCGACGTGGCCGTTCCGCTGCCCCACCGGGGGCGGCTGGCCAACCGGTTCGCCCGGCTGCTGGCCCGGCTCCAGGACATCGAGTTCCGCGGGCCGATCTCCGCCATCCAGATCACCCGCCGGCTCACCGGCACCGTCAACGTGGGCGGCAACGGCCAGGCCAACCGGCTCAGCGCACTGCGCTCGATCGACGGGGGCGGCGGCGAGCCCTGGGGCCGGGCGCTGCTGGAGGACTTCGAGCTCGGGCTGCGGATGATGCTGGCCGGCTGGCGCAACGGCTACACCACGACGGCCTGGGTGGACCAGGAAGCCCTGTGGAACGTGCGGCAGTTGATCACCCAGCGGGTCCGCTGGGCACAGGGCTCGATGCAGTGCGCGCCCTATCTGCGCCGGGTCTGGTGCTCCCGGGAGTTCACCACGCTGGGTTTCCTGGAGGTCCTCTACTTCATGGTCCAGCCCTGGCTCCAGGTCCTCGGCCTGGTGGTCTACACCGTGCCGATCGCCGCCTTCGGCTACAACATCCTCGTCTACCCGGAGTTCGTGCTCGCCTTCCTCGGCCAGGGCGGCGCCGTGCTGATCGCGCTCTACCTGGTCCTCGGGGTGGCCGAGTTCGCGCTCTGGGGTCCGCTGTACCGGCGCCGCAGCGAGCCGGGGATCACCCGCCGGGCCGCGCTCGGTCACGGCCTCGCCCTCGCGGTGTACGCCGCGACCACCTACCTCGTCGCGGTCCGTGCCTTCTGGCGGATCGTGCGGCGCAAGGGCTCCTGGCAGAAGACGGCCCGTACGGCCGAGCCGCCGCCGGCGCCCGCCGCCCAGGAGATCGCCACCGCCTGAGCGGCCGAGACTTCTCCCCGGCCGGTGGGGCCGCGGCCGAACGCCGTGGCCGGCCCGCGGAGTCGACGCACCACCAGCACCACCCCCGCACCGTCCCCCTTGGCGCCACTTCCTCGGCACCACCATCCCTGAACCACCCCCTTCCTGCCCCCGCACCGCGGACACCCACGTCCGCCGTGCCCCGTCCGAAAGGCCCACCCGTGAGAACTCGCACCCGCAACCGTCTCCTCGCCGGCACCGCGCTCGCCGTCGGAGCCCTCGCCGTGGCATCCCCGGCGTACGCCGCGCTGCCCGCCCCCACGGCCGACGCCTACGTCGTCTCCACGGAGGCACTGGGCGGGATGGTCGCCGTCGCGCCCTCGCCCGAGTCGGCCTACCCGTCCGGCGGCACCCGGACCCTGGTCGGCCTGAACATCGGGCCGGTCGCCACCGACGCCACGCTCACCGCGACCACCGCGGGGAACCCCGCCGACGGCACCGCGTCGGCCTCCGCGACGGTCGAGAAGCTCGGGCTCGACCTCGGCGTCGCCTCGGTCGCCCTGACCGGCGTCAACTCGACCTGCAAGGCCACGCCCACCGGGGCCACCGGCAGCGGTCTGATCGCGGGCGGGTCGGTCACGGTCGGCATCCTGCCGGTCAACCTCCAGGCCAACGCCCCCGCCAACACCAAGGTCGACATCCCCCTGGTCGGCTCGATCGTCCTCAACGAGCAGACCACCGGCGCCAACGGCGTGCTGACCGTCAACGCCGTCCACATCACCCTGCTGCCGTCGTTGAACGGCGCCGACCTGGTCATCGGCCACGCCGAGTGCGGTGGGGCCGAGCCCGCCGCCGCGGTCCCGATGATCGACCCGTCCGTGGCGGGGATGGGCGGCGGCGCGGTGCTCGCCGGTGTCCTCGCCACCGTCTACGTCCGCCGTCGCAACGCCGGGTCCGCGGCCTCGGCCGGCTGACAGGGCGGGAAGGAGGTAGGAGGGGGCGGCCGGCCCGGAGCGCGAGCCGGCCGCCCCCCGGCCCCAGCAGTCAACCCGGCTTCCAGCGGCTCACCCTGACGTGTGGAGAGCCGATTCCGGTTGACGCGGGTCGGGCGGCAGGCCCCCACTGACCGCCCCCGCGCCGCCCCGGCCCCACCCGGGGCGGCCTTCGCGCACCGGCACCGCGGGGCGCTTCCGGCCGGACCCGTCGGTCCCCTCCCGGTCGGACGCCTACCCTACGAACGGACCGGCCGTACCGGCCGTGGCCGCTCTAGGAGGAGTCCTGTGCCGTCCTGCGACCCCCGACACGCTCCCGTCGGCGATGTGAGCGCAGCGCTCATGGTGATCGACTCCCGGCTCAAGGCCGTCTACGACGGCAGGGCCGGGACGGATCCCGAGCACCAGCGGATGGTCGACCAGCTCACCGCGTCCTTCGGCCCTGCGGAGGCCGAGGCGGTGGTGGAAGGTGCCTGCACGCTTGTCTACATGTACATGAACTGGCTGTGCAAGGCCTTCGAGCAGCACGAGGAGGACGTGATCGAGCACGCGATCCCGAGCCTGGTGACCACCATGCGGATGATGCCGAGGACCTTCAGCCCCGAGGTCGTCCCCACCATGGCCGGGCTGCTCACCGCGGCCGGCACCGGCCTGAGCCCCAACCTGTGGCGCGCCCAGTACGGACCGTGGACGAAGGAGGAGATGAACCCCCTGGAGGCCACCGCGGTCCTGCTCGCGGAGTACATCAACCGGATCTCCGGCAAGGGCCAGGACTTCGCCACCAAGCTGATCACCGACGCGCTCTCCCAGCTGGACTAGCGGACTGCCGGACCGTCGGACCACGGACCAACGGACCGGCGCCGGACGCGCCGGTGGCGCCGCCCCGATCGAGGGGCGGCGCCACCGGCGTGGTGCGGGGTACGAGCGGGCGTCAGCTGTGGCGGCCCGGTCGGCGGTAGGCGACGAAGCAGAGGGTGCCGCCGCCGAGGAGGGCGATGGCGCCGAGCGCTCCGATCAGGGGGTCGGAGGAGGAGCCGCCGGTGTGCGGCAGTTCGCCGCTCTCCGACGGGTGCGGGGTGTGGGGGTGGGTGGGGGTCCCGGTGGCCGTCGGGTTCGGGGAGTGGCTCGGCGAGTGGCTCGGCGTCGGGGACGGCGAGGAGCTCGGGCTCGGGGAGGAGGTGGGGGAGGGGGACGGGGTCGGCGACGGGCTCGGGCTCGGCGAGGAGGTCGGCGACGGGGACGGCGAGGGCGACGGCGACGGGGAGGAGGTCTGGAGGACCACGCCCATGTCGAGGTCGAGGTAGCGCTGGCCGCCGCTGAGGGTGACGCTCTGGGTGATGCCGGTGGTCGGATCGGCGTCCGAGTCCTTGGTCGGGTCGGTGCCGGCGTGCCGGGTGGTGACCTTGGCGCCCGGGGGCAGCGTGGTCAGGTCGAACCGGACCTGGTAGGTGCCGTCGGGCAGGTTGTCGAACAGGTACTTGCCGTTGGCGTCCGTGACGGTGGTGACGGGCTTGCCGTCCTTGTCGCGGACGGGCTGGCCGCTGCCGTCCAGCAGCGTGACCTTGACGCCGGCGATGCCCTCGTCACCGGGCTTCTGGACGCCGGAGCCGTCCCGGTCGTGCCAGACGAAGTCGCCCAGCGCGTTGTTGGAGGGCGTGACGCGTTTGACGGCGACGCCGACCTTGGCGGGTTCGGCGGGCAGTAGCTGGCGGCCGGCGTTGTCGGTGGCGGTGTAGGCGAAGCTGTTCCAGGCGTAGTCGCCCTCGGGGGCGTCGTAGGAGGCGGTCATCGGCCAGGTGAGGGTGAAGGACTCGCCGGGGGCCATGGCGCCGGGGCGGTGGATGCGGAACCAGGTGGCCGTGCCCGGGCCGGGGAAGGTCGGGCTCCAGAGCGCGGCGCTGTTGCACCCGGTGCGGTCGACGATCACGGCCTCGACGCAGGGGTTGGGGTCGGTGCTGTACTCGATCAGCACGGTCGGGTCGCTGGCGGTGATCGCCTGGGTGAGGGAGGGGGTCCAGGTGCTGCCGCGGGTGGCGTCCTGGGTGAGGACGTAGTTGTCGCCCGGGGTGGGCAGCTTGTCGTAGGCGATGAACTCGGTGACCGGGTCCGGCGAGTCGTTGCGGACGGTCATCCGCCAGGACGTCTGGCCGCCGGGGGTGGCGGTGCC
>NZ_JBSFWR010000078.1:0-42311 GCF_053594915.1 Kitasatospora sp. NPDC002543
CGACTTCAACGGCCCATGGGTGAGCACCGTCTCGACCACGGACCTCCGGGCCGGGACGACCCCCACCGAGTTCGGGTTCACCGCCACCTCGCCGCGGGGCACCGCGGACCTGCGCCCCGAGGTGGTCGTGTCCAGCCCCTACGGCCTGACCGAGGAGGACGTCGTCCTGGAGGCGAAGTCCGGCGACGGATGGACCCCGGTCCCACTGCACGACGACTGCGGCGCCCTGACCGCGACCGCCCCGACCGGGCTGGAAGCCAAGCACTCGGGCGACTCGGCCGAGTACGTCTTCCGGATCACCACGACCAAGCCCTCACAGCACCTTCCCAACGTCCAGGTAGGCGCCCGGACCGGCGACCACCTGGCCACCCTCCAGTACATCTCCCCCCGCTGACACCCCCGCACCGACCACCCAACGGCCCGGCCTCCCACCGCCCAAGCGCCGCCCGGGAGGCCGGGCCTCCCACCGGGTCCGGCTGCGTCGCCGCGCCGGACGGCCACGGTGTACCGACCGCTGACGGGAGCGCCGGCACGCCGACCGCCGGCAGACCACCGGTCGGCGGCCGTAGGAGCACTGGCACCGCAGGTCACATCGGTGCCCGTGCCGGGCCGATGACGATCTCCCGTTCGTCGTTGAGCCGGGCCTGCCAGTCCCTCAGCGCCGTGTGGGCGGCGGCGGTCAGCGGGTGGCTCATCCCCAGTGCTCGCCGGGTCTCCGCGTAGTGCGCCAAGTGCTCGGCGACCGCGTCGTCCAGGCTGCTCTCCTGTGCCCGCCACTCCAGGTACTCCTGCCGCAGGGCGAGCGCCCGTGGGTGGTCCTCTCCCAGAACGGCCGAGCATTCCAGGTGGAGTTGTTGCTGACGCCTTTAGTCGACACATAGCGGGGATAGTTGTCACCAAGATCTAAAAGGCCCAGGCGAGCTTGACCCGATCAACCATGCCTCTGGCGCGCGAGCCTCACCGAAGCAATATCGGGCCATCCCTGCTGTCCATCAGCAATCGGCGGATTGCCGCCAGGCGTGGCCGCGTGCTGTCCGGCCCGTCGCAGTACCAGCGCCGGGCCCCGGGCTCCTCTTGCACCTTGGCCGTTCTCCTCGGGCCGCGTTCCGAAGGGTTCGACCCGGCCGACGCACATGCATCTGCTCTCCGCCCGCCTGCCAGGGTGGACCAGGATGCCTGCACAGCCGATGATTACCGGTGTCGGCGCCCCGCGGCAGCCTTCAGCCTCATGGGCAGCCAGGCGCGGTAGCGGCGCAGGGCCTGGCGCTGCTGGCGCTGCTCCGCGAGGAGCGCGATGGCCGGGTGGATGCGGGGCCTGGGCTCGCTGCCGCGGGCGATGCGGCGCAGTTGGCGGCGGACCTGGGCCATGCTGGCGGCGGAGGCGAGGGGCTTGTCCTTCCAGGTGACTGGTCGCATCTGGCGGTCGGCTTCGCGGCCGACTGCCCAGCGGTTGGGCAGGTCCGGGGTGACGGCGAGGGCGGTGCCCATGCCGATGATTGCGACGCCGCTGGCCAGGACCTGTTCGGCGGTGGTGCGCCGGGTGATGCCGCCGGTGAGCATCAGCGGGACGGGGCTGGTGGTGACCAGGTCCTTGGCCAGTTCGAGGAAGTAGGCTTCGCGGGCCTGGGTGCGGGTGTCGGTGGCGCGGCCGGTCATGGCGGGGCTCTCGTAGCTGCCGCCGGAGAGCTCGACCAGGTCGACGTCGAGCAGGGACAGCCACTCGATCACCTGGCGGGCGTCGTCGGCGTCGAATCCGCCGCGCTGGAAGTCGGCCGAGTTGAGCTTCACGGCGACGGTGAAGGTCGGGGAGACGGCGGCGCGGACGGCGCGGACGGTGTCCAGGAGCATCCTGGCCCGGTTCTCCAGGGATCCGCCCCAGGCGTCGGTGCGCTTGTTGACCAGGGGCGACAGGAACTGCGACAGCAGGTAGCCGTGTGCGGCGTGGACCTCGACCCCGTCGAAGCCGGCCTGTTCGGCGCGCGCGGCCGTGAGGGCGAAGCGCTTGACGGTGGCGTCGATCTGCTGGGCGGTCATGGTGGTGGGGCGGCCGAAGCGGCCGCTGTGCTTGCCCAGGTCGACGCCGAGGTCGGACGGTCCCCAGACGACGCCGGGCATGTCGGAGGCGACCTGGCGGCCGGGGTGGTTGATCTGCATCCAGATCGCACCGCCGGCGGACTTGCCGGCCTTTGCCCACTCGATGAACGGTTCCAGGGGTGCGGCCTCGTCCAGGACGACGCCGGCGGGGCCGGTCAGCGCTTCGGCGTGGACCATGACGTTGCCGGTGATCAGCAGTCCGGTGCCGCCGCTCGCCCAGCGCTGGTAGAGCCCGATCAGCTGCTGGTCCGGGAGCTGGCCGGTGCCGGCCATGTTCTCCTCCATGGCCGCCTTGGCGATCCGGTTGGGCAGCACCGCCCCGGAGCCCAGGGGCAGCGGCGTGAACAGTTCGCTGGCCATCTGATTCTTCCTCTTCCATCGACTAGGATGTGTACAGCGTTTACATTAAGGCAAAGAATGTAGGCACCGCAAACATCAGAGAGGGTGACCCATGACACAGGCGAATGCCTCGTACCATCACGGCGACCTGCGCGCAGCGTGCCTGCGCGCCGCCCGGGAGCTCCTGGAGGAGGACGGCAGCGCTGGCCTGTCCCTGCGGGCCGTGGCGCGACGGGCGGGGGTGTCGGCGACCGCCCCCTACCGCCACTACGCGGACCGCGACGCGCTCGTCTCCGCGGTCGCGGCTCAGGGCTACGCCGAGCTCGCCGACCACCTGGCGGCGGCGCACCCCTCACCCCGCACGCCCGAGGACCTCGCCGAGGTCGCCGTCGCCTACGTCCGCTTCGCCCTGGAGCGTCCGGCGCTGTTCCGGGTGATGTTCGCCGAGCCCTGCGACCCCACGAACGACGAGCGGGTCGCGGCGACCGCCGCCATATGGGAGTACGTCCGCGGCATCGTCCACGGCGTCTTCCCCGATTCCGGCCCCGAGGCCCTGTCCACCGCCGTATGGGCCGTCGTCCACGGCCTGGCCTTCCTGCACCTGGACGGCAAGCTCGACGCCTCCACCCCCGAGACGGTGTCCGCCCAGGTTCACGCCGCCGTCCGGGCACTGCTCGCCGCGACCCCGGCACAACCCCGGCCGGAGGCCGGGGTGGCGGATCAGGTCGGCGCCTGACAGCGCGGGACGGACCGCTCCGGCCCGTCCCGCGAACCGCGGCCGCCCCCAGAATGTTGACACTGCACACTTTGCACCCTAATGTATGCAGTGAATACATTGGCTTGCCCATGCGAACGGACTTGCGCCATGAAGGCAATCACGATCAAGGAACCCGGCGGCCCTGAGGTCCTGGAGTGGACCGAGGTCGAGGACCCGACCCCTGCGGCGGGCGAGGTGGTCATCGACGTGGCCGCCACCGCACTCAACCGGGCCGACATCATGCAGCGCTGGGGCCTGTACCCCCTCGCGCCCGGCACCTCCCCCTACCCCGGCCTGGAGGCGTCCGGCCGCATCAGCGCCATCGGCGAGGGCGTCACCGGCTGGAAGATCGGCGACGAGGTCTGCGCCCTGCTGACCGGTGGCGGCTATGCCCAGAAGGTCGCCGTTCCCGAGGGCCAGCTCCTGCCCGTCCCCAAAGGCCTCGGCCTCATCGAGGCGGCCGCCCTGCCCGAGGCCGTCGCCACCGTCTGGTCCAACCTCGTCATGACCGCCCGCCTCGAGCACGGCGAGACCCTCCTCGTCCACGGCGGCGCCGGCGGCATCGGCACCGCCGCCATCCAGATCGCCAAGGCCCTCGGAGCCCGAGTGGTCACCACCGTCGGCGGCCCCGAGAAGGCCGCCCGCGCCCGGGAGCTGGGCGCCGACCTCACCATCGACTACCGCACCGAGGACTTCGCCAACCACGGCCCCTACGACGTCATCCTCGACGTCATCGGCGGCGAGTACCTCCAGCGCAACGTCCACTCCCTGGCCCCCGACGGGCGCCTGGTCGTCATCGGCCTGCAGAACGGCCTCGAAGCCCCGCTCAACCTCGCCGAGCTGGTCTTCAAGCGCGCCTCCGTCCACGGCACCACCCTGCGCACCCGCCCAGCCGCCGACAAGGCCGCGATCATCGCCGAGGTACGCGAACGGGTCTGGCCGATGATCGAGGACGGGACTGTCAAGCTCGTCGTCGACCGCACCCTCCCGCTCGCCGACGCCACCGAAGCGCACCGCCTCATGGAAGCGGGCGGACACATCGGCAAGATCATCCTCGTCAACGACTGAGCGAAGGAACCCCATGGACACCCGAATCGATCTCGGTGACCTGCCCGTCGACACGAGTGCGCCGGCCCTGGTCACCGGAGCCACCGGCTACGTCGCCGGCTGGATCGTGAAGGGCCTGCTCGACGCCGGGGCCACGGTCCACGCCGCGGTCCGCGACCCCGGCAACGCCGACAAGGTCAGACACCTTCTCGCCGCCGCCGACGCCTCACCCGGGACGCTCCGCCTGTTCGCCTCCGACCTGCTGCAGGATGGCTCGTACCGGGAGGCCATGCAGGACTGTCGGATCGTGATCCACACGGCCTCGCCGTTCGCCCGGACGGTCCGCGATCCTCAGCGCGACCTCGTGGACCCGGCCGTGCACGGCACCCGCAACGTCCTGAACGCGGCGACGGAGGTCGCGAGCGTCGAGCGGGTGGTGCTCACCAGCTCGATCGCCGCGATGGTCGGCGACGCCCAGGAGGTCCGGCGCCTGCCCGGCCGGATCGTCACCGAGGAGGCCTGGAACACGACCTCGTCGCTGACCCACGAGCCCTACAGCTACTCCAAGACCCTCGCCGAGCAGGAAGCGTGGCGGATCGCCCGGGCCCAAGACCGCTGGCGCCTGGTCACCGTCAATCCCGGCCTGGTGATCGGCCCCTCGCTCAACCCCGACCCCACCAGCGAGAGCTTCGCCATCGCACGGCAGCTAGCCAGCGGCGAGGCCCGCTTCGGCGCGCCCCGCATCGCACTGGCCGTCGTGGACGTCCGCGAGGTCGCGTACGCGCACCTGGCGGCGGCCTTCCTACCCGAGGCCGAAGGTCGCCACCTCGTCGTGGCGGAGACCACCGACATCGTCGACCTCGGCCGCAGGCTGCTTCCCGCCTACGGAGCCGCCTTGGGGCTACCGCGCCGAGCGGTTCCCAAGCCCCTCGCGGTCGCCCTCGCGCCGGTGATCAAACTCCCCCGCGAGTACCTGCGCCGCAACATCGGCTTCGACCTGCGCAGCGACACCGCCAAGAGCCGTCGTGTGCTGGGCGTGCGCTACCGGCCCGCGCAGGAGTCCATGGAGGAGATGCTCGGCCAGCTCGTCGCGCCCGGAGCGCCGAAGCGCTGAATCGGAGCCGGAGCAGGGTGGCGGACCGCGGGCCGCCACCCTGCTCCGTTTGCCCAGACCCGACGGGCCCGGCCCGCGTCCGGGTCAGCCGGCCAGGTCGGCCACCATGCGCGTGGCGAGCCGTTTGGCCGAGCCGGGGTTCTGGCCGGTGTAGAGGGTGCGGTCGACCTCGATGTGGGGCAGGAGCGGGAGAGTTCCCTTGACGTAATGGGCGCCGCTCTCGCGCAGCCGGTCCTCCAGGTACCAGGAGGCCTTGCGTCCGAAGCTGTTCAGCTTCTCCTCGACGTTGGACAGCGCGGTGATCCGGTATCCGGCGAAGGGCCAGGAGCCGTCAGGGTTGCCGGCCGCGAGCAGCGCGGCCGGGCCGTGGCACAACAGACCCAGCGGCCTGCCGGAGGCGAGTTGCCTGGTGAGGAGCGCTCCCGACACCTCGTCGTGGGAGAGGTCCTCCATCGGGCCGTGACCCCCGGGGTAGAAGACCAGGTCGAAGTCGTCGGCATCCACCTCGCTGAGGGAGACCGGGGCGTCCAGTACGTCCTGGATCGTGGCGAGGTAGTCGGCGACCTCGCGCAGGGTGCCCGGAAGGCCGGCGGTGCGGCCCATGCTGATCTTGTCCAGGGTGGGCCGCTTCCCGCCGGGGGTCGCGATGGTGATCTCCCAACCTGCCTCGGTGAAGATCTTGTGCGGCATCGCCAGCTCCTCGCCCCAGTAGCCCGTGGGGTGCTTGGTGCCGTCCTTCAGCGTCCAGTGGTCAGCAGCCGTCACGACGAAGAGGACTCGGGTCATGTTCTCGCCTTTCTGGGTGATGACGGGGCCGTTCATCCGACCGGCTGCCGTCGTGTTCCGTTCGCCTCGATCTTCGGCGCCATCGTGGGCGCCTGCCCGGTGAGAGCCGCGGTCCGCGGCCGGGGCTACAGGTTGCGCGTCGCGCGCGGGACCCGACGATAGGAGGAGGGGAGGTTCGGCCGGGGGTTCGTCAGACGCGGCCGGTGAGGCCGCGCAAGCAGGGCACACGTGTGCCCGCGACATGGAGAGAACATGACTGAGCTTCCTCCGCCGCTTACCCCTTTCCTGGAGCCCGCCGCAAAGGAGTTGTGCGAGGCGACCGATCCGCACCCGCGGCTCTACGAACTGCCGCCCGAGCAGGGCCGCGAGATCCTGCTCGGCCTGCAGACCGACCCGGGCGTGCCCCGGCCCGAGGTCGACGAGGAGTGGGTCGAGGTGGACACCGGCGAGTGGGGCACCGTCCGCACCCGTATCATCCGCCCCAAGGGCGTCACCGGGCCGCTTCCCGTGGTGTTCTACATCCACGGCGCAGGCTGGGTCTTCGGCGACGACAAGACCCACGACCGGATCTTCCGCGAGCTCACGGTCGGCGCGGGTGCCGCGGGCGTCTTCCCCGTCTACCACCGGGCGCCGGAGGCGAAGTACCCGACCCAGGTCGAGCAGAACTACGCCGTGGGCCAGTGGGTGCTCAAGCACGGCGAGGAACACGGCCTGGACACCTCCCGGGTGGCGGTGACCGGGGAGTCGGTCGGTGGCTGCATGTCGACGGTCTTCGCCCTGATGAACAAGGAGCGCGGCGGCATCGACCTCAAGGCTCAGGTCCTGCTCTACCCGGTGACCGACGCGAACTTCGACACCCCGTCCTACCTGCAGTTCGCCGAGGGCTACTTCCTCACCCGCGACGGCATGAAGTGGTTCTGGGACGCCTACACCACCGACCCCGCCCAGCGCGCCGAGCCGCACGCCTCGCCCCTGCAGGCCACCCTCGACCAGCTCAAGGGCCTGCCGACGACCCTCGTCATCACCGACGAGGCCGACGTCCTGCGCGACGAGGGCGAGCAGTATGCGAACAAGCTCCGCGAGGCCGGCGTCGACGTCACGTCCGTCCGCGTCGCGGCCATGGTCCACGACTTCCTGCTCCTGGACAGCCTCCGCGACACCCGCGCCGCCAACGTCGCCCGCAAACTCGCCATCGACGCCCTCAGGACGGCGCTCCACGGCGACTGAGGGGCCCGCGCCCGCTGTTCAGCGGACGCCGAACGCCTTCATGATCTTGAGTGTGCCGGTCAGCAGCGCGGCCCAGGTCTCGGGGCTGATGCGCTGCGGCGGGTAGAAGCCCTGGATGCGCTGGTGGGCGACGGTCTGTGCCTCGGTGTACTTGAGGATGCCCTCGGCACCGTGACGGCGGCCGAGTCCGGAGTCGCCCATGCCACCCATCGGCGCGTCGATGCTTCCCCAGGCGGCGGCGAAGGCCTCGTTGACGTTGACGGTGCCGGCGTGCACGCGGGCAGCGACAGCCCGGCCGCGCGCCCCGTTGCGGGACCAGACGCTGGCGTTGAGGCCGTACGGCGTGGCGTTGGCCCGCGCGATCGCCTCCTCGACGTGGCGGAAGGAGTAGATCGAAACGACCGGCCCGAAGGTCTCGTGGTCGTACACCGTCATCTCGGGGGTGACGTCGGTGAGGACGGTCGGCTCGTAGAACAGCGGGCCGAGGTCCGGGCGGGCCCTGCCGCCAGCGAGGACGGTGGCGCCCTTGGCGACGGCGTCGTCGACGTGTTCGGTGACGGTCCTGAGCTGGGACGGGGTGGTGAGGGAGCCGACGTCGACGCTGTAGTCGTACGCGGCGCCGATCCTGAGCCTCTTCGTGCGCTCGACGAACGCGGCGACGAACTTCTCGCGGACGGACTCGGCGACGTAGAGGCGCTCGACGGAGACGCACAGCTGGCCGGCGGAGGGGAAGCAGGCGTTCACGGCGCCGGCGGCGGCCTTGTCGATGTCGGCGTCGTCCAGGACGATCATCGGGTTCTTGCCGCCGAGTTCGAGGGAGGCCCCGATCAGGCGCCGGCCCGCGTCGCTCGCGATCTGGCGGCCGCTGGCGGTGGAACCGGTGAACATCATGTAGTCGGCGCCTGCCATCAGGGCGCCGCCGATGGAACTGCCCCGGCCGACCACGATCTGCCACACGTCGGCTGGCAGCCCCGCCTCGTACATGAGGTCGAGCGACCAGAGGGCGGTGAGCGCGGTCTGGGTGTCGGGCTTCTGGACGACGGCGTTGCCCGCCATGAGCGCGGCGATGGCGTCGCTGGCGGCCATGCTCAGGGGGTAGTTCCACGGTGAGATCACCGTGACGACGCCCTTGGGGTGGCGCAGTTCGGTGGTGTGGGTCAGCAGCGGGATCGCGCCGCGGCGGCGCTTGGGGCTCAGGTACTTGGCGGCGTTGCGCGCGTAGTAGCGGGAGACGATCCCGATGTCGACGACTTCGAGGAACGCGTCGCGGCGGGTCTTGCCGTTCTCGGCCTGCATGAGGTCGAGCGCCTCCTCCTGGCGGGCCAGGACGAGGTCGTGGAAGCGCAGCATGATCCTCTTGCGCTCCGCGATCGGCGTGGCCGCCCAGGTGGCCTGGGCGGCGCGGGCGCGGGCGAACGCGGCCTCGACGTCTTCAGGGGTGGAGATGGGGAAGTCGCCCAGGGGGTGGCCGGAGTACGGGGCGCTGGTGGTGACGCGCGCGGCGTTCGGTGCGGCAAAGACCCGTGCGGTCAGCCGCTTGAGCAGCGCCGGGGTGATGGAGGCGGGCAGGCCCTGGGCGCGGGCGGCCGTGGGGCTGGCGGTTTGTGCGGTGGCCATGGCGGGGGTTCCTTGCTACTTGTTCCGGCGCTGGACCGAGGTGGGGACCGGCATGTGGAGGGCGAGCTGGCCTTCGGTCATCACGTCGAACTGGATGGTCCGCATCGGCTTGAGCGAGCGCAGGTCGTCGGACATCCGGCCCTCGCCGAGCTGGAGGCGGACGTCACGCGGCAGGCGCGTCGTGCCGGCGTTCAGCACGTTGGTCTGGCTCAGGGTGGAGTGCCATGCGCCGTTGATCGTCGTGTACGAGGTGAGCGAGCTGACGCGGTCGCCGCTCAGGTGGGCGGTCTGCTTCGGCGTGGTCGCCTGGAGCGACAGGTCGAGGCCGGCGGCATCGTTGGTGACCCGGGCGGTGGTCCGGCGCTCGTCGATGTCGACGTCGAGGCCGGTGACCCACTTGGGGAAGCCGTAGCCGTCGTGGCCGCGGACCTGGGCGATCTCCGTGCTGACCGGCAGGGACAGCACGTAGGAGTCGAGGTGTTCGTTCTTGAGGCCGGCGACGAGGTCGAAGAACCCGAGCCTGCCGTGGCGGGCGGGCTTCACGGCGATGCCGACGGCGGCCTCGGTGTAGAAGTCGATGTCGCACACGTCGTAGCGGAAGAACATGACCGAGATCAGCCCGAGGCCCGGGGCGATCTCCAGCGGCGCGAGCTCTCCGGGAAGGCGGCTGCGAATCGCGCTGGAGGGCGCCAGCATGGTGATCCGGGCGGTCGAGACGCTGTAGTAGAAGTTCGGGGTCAGCGTGGGGCCGATCGGGGAATCGACCTTGACCTTGGGCAGCTGCCGGAAGAAATCCACCCCGCTGACGCGGGGGTCGCGGGCGATCTCGTCGAGGTCGGGGTTCATCCGGTACCGGTCGTACAAACCCCCCTTGGGGACGGTGACCGTACGGCCGCCCAGGTCGACCTTGACGGCGGTGTCCTTCTGCGCCGAAGACATGGCACGGCTCCTCACTAGTCATGTAAGCGGTGTACACATGACTATAGGCCGCGATGTAAGCACCGTCAACAATGGGGCGTGCGGGGATTCCGTGAACGGATACGACCACTGGGGTCGGCCTGCCCACCGTGCGGTCGCCGGCCGCTCTCGGCAGGGCAGGAACGCGGCGGCGGGTCGCATGCGGAACGGATTGGCGCGGCCGGACCTGGGTGCTGGGACTGCCCGCCTGCGGTCAGGTAGACGACCGTGTTCCACTGCGAGCGCGCCAGGCCGAACGCGTCCGCGTCACCGATCATGTGGCGCACCAGCGCGGTCGCCGGCGCAACGGCCGCTTTCATCGCGCCGGCCTGCGCCGCGACGTACTCGATCGTCGCATTCACCTAGGTCGCGGCCCTGGACGCGTCACCTTCGCGCATAGCGCCTCCACCGCCGCTGCCCGCACAGGTGACGCGTCCAGGGCCGTGGGTGGGGTGAGGCGGGTGGCAGCGGCGAACACCGTGGCCGTGGTAGGTGTCAGGCCCAGGAGGTGGTCGGTGCTCAGGCGGCCGTTCCGGATCGGGCCGAGGCCGGCCAGTTCGGCGGTGCGGGCCGGGGTTCGGCGGATCCTGTAGGAGAGCCGTAGCAGGAAGCCGGCCATCGATTCCTCGGGCAGCGGGCCCAGGCTGCGGGCAAGCGGACGGCCCGTCACCTGGTCCGTCCTGTGGCGAATTCGGCCGCGGTCCGGGAGTCGCACTGGGCGGCGAGCTCGTCGGTATAGGGGGCCAGGCGTGCCAGGAGGCGGGCTTTGTCGCCCCTGCGCACCCCCAGGAGGTGGACCGTCTCGCGCACCAGATCGGCCCCACCGTCCAGCTGCGGCCCCGTGCCGTCGGCGCGGATCAGCGGGCTGAACAGGTATTCGCCCTCGGTCACGCGGGCCCAGACCAGGACCGAGGCCGGTAGCCGCATCGCGTGGGCGGTGGGCAGGCCAGTGGTTAGGGCGGCCCAGTGCTCCTGGGGGATGGCCCACGTGCCAAGGGCTGCGCGGCGCCGGGCGTAGTCGATCCGCTGGTCGTGCCGGTCGAGTTCGCCAGCGATCGTCTCCACGCCGGCCAGGAACTGTCCCCAGTGCGTGTTCGGGGTTCGTGCCCGCAGCTGTTTGAGGCCGGAGGCGGCGTGTCCGGGCGGGATGGCGAGCAGGAGTGCGCCGTCGGCCGGGGTGCCGCCCAGGGTCATCTCGGCGAGTTTCAGCGCCGCGGCCCGGCGAACGAGACGGCTGTTGTTGCGGCTGGTGGCCGTGAGGTGTGCGGTGAAGCCAGCGAGGTGGCGCTCGTACCAGTGGATGGGCAGGAGCTGGGGGATGTGCGCGGGAGTGAACCGGCAAGGGCGGGACGCCACCCGCAGGACGCCGGAGGTGCCGGCGCCGGCGAGGGCGTGGAAGCCGAACTTCTGGCGGGACAGCGCGCGGGCCAGTGGTGCGGACAGCTGGCGGCGGATGACCCCCGCGTAGCGGAGCCGGTCGGTGTCGAATGCCGTGCGGGCGAGGGTCTGCATCGCCTCGCGCAGGGTGGCCGCGTCCCGCTCGGCCAGGAGGTGCTCGCTCATCGCGAGCAGGGCCGCCGTCGCGGCGGCCGGTGCAGGGGGGCCGATGACCTCACGGCCATTGTGCCCGTGGGGGAGGTCGGCGGTGCGTCGGCGTACGTCCTGGATGTGCGTGTCGAGTGTGTCCGACACCGCGGTGGGCAGCGGTGCGAGGTCGGCGGCGCTGGGCCAGGTGATCTTGATGAGTTGGCTGACGGCCACTAGGTCCGGGAAGAACAGCGAACCGGTGCCCGTGTCCGCGGCGAGATGGTGGTCGAGGCGTTCCTGGAGCCGAAGGACGGTGGTCAGCTGGGCCGGGTCGAGGGGTCGCCGGCCGAGGTCGGACGTGGTGAGGTCAGCGCCGCACAACGGACGGGGCCTGCGCGAAGGCGCGTCCAGTGCGAGGTTGCGGCACTGGGCGGGGTGCAGGCCGGCGCCCTGCAAGTGGAGGATGGCGCTGGCCCGCCCGTCGAAGGAGAGGTTGGCGGGCCGCCGGCAGTGCGGGCACAGGTGTTCCAGCAGCTGGCGGTGGCGGGTACAGGCGAAGACGACGGGAAGGTGCCAGCGATGGCGCCAGGCGCCGCCGTGCTCGTGCTCGATGGGGCTGCCGTCTCCGGCCAGGCAGTCGGGGCAGAACCGGCTGGCGGTGGTGAACGCCCATACGTTGAAGCCCACTCGCCCGTCGGTGCGGGTGCCGGCCTGGGCCATCGGCGGGTAGGCGGCGGCGTACTGGCGCAGGCCCAGGGCGGCGACTTCGCTCAAGCTCAGGCGGGTGGCGGCGGCGAACGCCGCCGCTCGCTCGGGCCCGAGGTCGACCAGCAGGTGCGCGGGCAGACGGACCATGCGCCCCAGCCGGTAGGGGGCGAGGCCAGTCAGCACGCCGATGCGCCCGGGTGGTCGGCGAAGGCGATGGGCCAGCCGCAGTACGTAGCCAGCCAGGGACTCCTGCGGCAGGGGCACGAGGCTACGGGCGAGCGGGGCGGGGGCGGGGGTCAACTCACCGCTCCGCTGGGGCCAGCGTCGTCGAAGACCGTGTTGCGCCCTCGCGCCACCTTCTTCCTGGCCGGGGCGGGGATGTGAGGCTGCTCGCCGGAGGCGGCGTCCAGGTCGGGCAGGTCGGTGGGGGTGACTGTGAAGGCGTCGAGCAGGTCGATCGTCAGCCGCTCGCTGCCATCGCGGATCGCGCGGCGGCAGCCGGTCTGGATGAGCTTCTCCAGCAGTCCCACCACCCCGCCGGTGCGGCGGAACAGGTACTCGGGCATGCCACCGGTGGTGAGCATACCCTCGGTGTCAGTCAGCAGCCGCAGATGTTGTTCGAGCCCTGCCAGGTGCGCGGTCCACGCGGCGATCCGCGCGGGAGTGTCGTAGCCGAACGCGTCGAGGTCGATCAGGTCGAAGCGCCGTTCGTGCTGGGTGGCGGCCTGGTCGTTGGGGCTCCTGCCGCGGTCCGGGACCGGCTTGAAGATCCACTGTCCGGTCCCGGCGTCCCGGCGCCCGTCGCGCAACAGCCCGGAGTTCGGGATGCCGACGCCCACCAGGATCAGGGTGACGGGCATGCTCATCATCTCCCGGATCAGGTCCAGGACGTCCTGGTCCGCCTCCCGGTGCAGCTTCAACCTCGTGATGTCGTCGATCACCAACGCCTTGGAGCCATGCGCGAAAATCGCGTCCTTCACGGTGCGGACCAAGTCCTCCAGACGCATGCCCTTGTGGTCCTCACCGAAGAAGTCGAGGATCCGCTGGCAGGTGGAGATCGGCGTCGCCCGGACCGGACAGCGCACGTACACCACCGGGGCGTGCAGGTCCCGCGTGCCCTCGATCGCCTCCGGGTTGACCTGCCCGTGCAGCTGGAGCCACTCGTCCTCGAACGCGGCGAGCGCCTCACACACCGTCTCCGTCTTGCCCTGGGCGCCGCCGCCGTTGACCATCACGCCGGCGCGGGTGCCCCACTTGTGGCTGAACGCGCCGTCCTCGATGCGGGTCTTGACCAGGTCGGCGACGGCCTCGCTCATCGGGGTGGCCTGCACCGGCAGACTGCTGTGGGTGGCCAGGCGGTGCAGGTCGTGGATCCGGGCCTGCCTGAGGCTCAGCCGCGCGTACTGCGCCGCGGTCAGCCGCGGCGCAGGCACGAACGCGTCCCGGCTCGCCCGCCACCGCTCCCAGCCCTGCCAGTGCGTGCGGTCCAGCGGCGGCCCGGGCAGGAACACCGGCGACGCCCCTTCCTCGCTCCCGCTCAACGGTTCTCCTCCGTCACCGTGTCGTCCTCGTCGGGCAGGGAGAGCAGGCTCACTGCCCGCAGCCGCTCCCCCAGCCTGGGCGGCGGCACCGGCCGGGCAGGCACCGCCTGCTCCCTCCTGCGCCGGCGCTCGGCGTCCACCGCGCTCTGGCCGGTCTCGGCCCGCTCCCGCCAGGCGAGCCGCGTCACCGTCGCGCCGCCCGCTCCGGCGGCCTCGTCGGCGGCGGGCGGCGCCGCCTGCGGTGCCGGTACCGGGCGGTCGGCCGCGGCGGCGGCCACCTGGGCGACCTCCCGCGCGTGTTCCACCTTCTGGCCCCGGCTCAGCCGGGCCGGCCACTGCTCCACCGGCACGGTGGCGCCGATGAGTTCCAGCAGCACCGGCAGCAGCTCGGCATCCGACTTCGGCGCCATGCCGCGGCGGCGGACCTCCCGCAGCACCTCCCGCACCCGGGCGTCCCCGAACGCCGGCACCCGGCCGTCCTCGGGCAGGCCGGTCCAGGGCAGGGTGTGCCAGTCGTGGGTGCGCGGGTCCTGGAAGAACACGAAGCACGGGTCGCGCGGATCGCGGTGGAAGACGTACCGGTTGCGGGCCACCCCGCCCCGTCCGGAGGCGGCGAAGCGGTAGTCGTCCAGCGCGTCGCCGTCGTACCAGAGGTTCTTGATCTTCACGCCGCGCTTGCCGTGGATCATCACGCGATGGGTCGGCAGAAGCTGGTAGTACAGCTCGGCGGGCGGGATCTGCAGCGCGAAGCCGCCTTGCGCCATGGAAGCGGCGAACAGGCTGTTCGGACTGTGGCCCCCGGCCGGGTCCCAGCTCGGGGCATATGCGCCGAATCGGCGGTTCTGCCACACTTTGACGACCCAGGTGGCGATCAGGTGTTCCATCTCGGCGACCGTCAGCACCGCGTCGCCCTCCGGGTCCACGCCCCGGTCGGCCACATCCACGCCCTGGTAGCCGGGCAGGATACGGAACAGCAGCGACTGGATCGCACCGAAGGCCCGCTCCACTGCCTGCTTGTCGGTCGGGCGAAGGACCCGGCTCGGGCGTATGTTCGCCCCGATCACGCGCTGCACCTCGGTGACGTGGTGGTTCTTGTAGACGGAGCCGTGGTCGGTGGTGACGGTCTCCGGGGCGAAGAACGGCAGACCGGCGACCCCGTGCCCGGCGAACTCGGCGACCAGCGTGGCCGGCACCCCCGGGTAGGCCCACTCCATGTCCTCGCCCCAGTCCGGGCGCATCGGCAACGGCATCATCACGTCCCGCAGCACCATCGCCACGTCGACCGCGGAGTCGGAGACCAGCGTGAGGCGGAACGCCACGATCGAGTGGGTGTAGACGTCCAGGGCCAGGGTCAGGTGAACGGACACCGCCTCGCCGAACACGTCCTCGCGGACCTTCACCGGCAGGATCGTGGTGTCCAGCGCGACGACCTGCCCGGGCCGGTGCACCACGACGTGCCGCCCGGTCGTGTTCTCCTGCACCCGGGCCGCCGAGCGGCTGTAGCGCTGGCGTGCGCCCGTGGAGCCGAACCACTCCCGCCACACCACCCGCAGCGTCTCGTAGCTCGGCACCGGCTCCTGGGCCCCGTAGGTCTCCCGGACGTACTGGTGGATCAGGCGCTCGCGGTCCTTGGCCGTCAGCTTCGAGCGGTGCAGCGTCTCCGCGCGGACCGCGAAGAGCGCCTCGCGCACCGCGGGAGAAATACGACGCCCCGTCGCCTCCCGCAGCCACCGGTCGTCCGCCACACCCACCGCGCCGAACCGGATCCGGCCGCGGTCCCAGCGGATCAGCGTGCGGTAGCTCACCCGGTCCAGCGCGAGCGCCCTGGCCCCGGCCGGATCCGCCGTGGCGGCCTGCCGCAGCTCAAGCGCCTTGTGCTGCCGGCGCTGGGTCAGCGTGGTGGTGTCCGGGTCGTATCCGGGGCGCGGCTCATCCACCGCCGGCCGCAGCGGGTCGCCGCTGCGGTAGCCGGTCTCCACTTCCAGCAGGTGTTCCATCCGCAGCGCGACCAGCGCCCGCCGCTGCGGCGGCAGGTCCGCGAGGGCTTTCGGCTGCCGGCCGCGGCTGGCAGCCGGCAGGTCGGCCCTGGTGCGAGTGGAGGGTCGGCAGCGCGGATGGTGCATCAACTCCCGCAGCGAGGTGTTCCAGGGCTCGGCGCCCTCCCGAAGCAGCGTCACCCGCCCCAGCTGCGGCTGGACCACATCCACGGTCCACTCGCGGCCGTTCACGATCAGCTCGATGCCGGGTGCGAGATCCCAGCAGGCCGCCGGCGTCAAGCTGCCGCCCCCGTCCCGGCGTCACGAGGAGCGAGACGGACCGGGCTCGTGTCGGTGAGCGGCGCCGACACGTCGATGCCCAGACGCCGGTGCCACATCAGGTGCACAGCGTGGGCGCGGGCAACGGCCGGCACGCTGCACCGCCCGACCAGGTCGCCGAAGTTCAGCGGCCCGGCTGCGACGGCGCCGAGCAGCTCGCCCTGCAGCCCGAGCGGGTCACTCAGCTGACGCCGCCCGGCGGACAGGGCGTCCGCCAGCTCCGGTACGTTCTCCCGCCAGCCAGATACCACGCTGTAACGCCACCCGGCGGCAAGCGCCGTCTCGGCCGCCGCCGCGAACTTCAGCGCGTCCTCGGGACGGATCCGATCGCTCGGCCGCACGTCCACCAGCCACGGCCCTGTCCCGGTCAGCAGCAGGAAGTCCGGAGTGTGCTCCTTCGAACCGGCCGCCGAATCGAACCGCAGCCGAAACGGCTGGGACAGCGCCTCCGTCAGGTCCGCGGCGAAGTCCGCCACCAGGAGCAGGCTCTCCTCCTCGAAGCTCTCGAACCCGTGGTGGCGGCCGGAGGACACCAGGTACTCCAGGCCCGGCCGGTGCCACTGCCCGGTCCGCCAGGTGAACCGCCGGACCGGCCGGCTCCGGACGATCTCCGCTTCAGCCTCGGCCAAGTCACGGACCGCGTACACCACTGGCGTCCGCCCGAAGCGCCACGTCGTCGTCCACCGGCGCGTCCACCCCGGCTCCAGAGCAAGGTCGCCGGCACACCCGCGAAAGCCCGTGTCCAGGTGGGCAAGGTCGTCCAGCCCTTGCTCATCCGACCACCGGACAGTCGACGCTGCTGCCTGCCCGCCACGTAACGCCATGACCGCCCACTCCTTCGCCGCCCCACGATCAACGAGCAACCTACGACGAAGATCCAGCTCTAGGTGCATGTTCCCGACAATCAGGCGGCACCGGCGCAGAGGCTGTCAGCACCGCCCTGTACGAATATGCCAACTAGATTCTGTCGATCATGCGTTTAGGTGCCGCTCGGGACTGGCAAAACAGCAGCTCATGGGACCGACGGAGTGCCATCTACCGGCAGTGGTCGCAGGAGTTCCCGGAACGCCGCGGCGGCTCCGTGGTGGTCACCGCCCGCGCCGGCGGCGTGCGCGCTGCGCCGGCGGGCCTCGAAGGCGTGCGGATGCCGTGCTCCGAGCGCGGTGGTCAGCTCGGTCGCGAGTACGTCCAGGAGCCGCGCCCCCTGAGCCTCTTCGCCCGAACTCACCAGCCAGTTCGCGTGGTCGAGTCGGGCACGGACGGTGTCCGGGTGGTCGTCCCCGAGGACTCGCCGCATCTCGGGCAGCAGGTCCTCGAGGTCGGTGATCGCCCAGGCGACCTCTCCGACGGTTCCCATCCAGTGCGCGTGGTCCAGGCGGATCGCCAGTGTGCGCGGATGGTGCTCTCCCGCGCTGCGGCGGCTGGCGTCCAGTAACGAGCGCAGCAGGTACACGGCGGACAGGGGGTCACCCGCCTTGCCCAGCCAGTGGGCCGCACGCGCGGAGACGGCGAGGGTCTGCGGCGCGTCCTCCCCGAGTGCGGAGGCGCTGTGGGCGGCCAGTTCGCGCAGCGCCCTCGCGGCCGCGTCCGGCCGTCCCGACTCGCCCTTCCAGTGCGCCAGGTTCGCCAGCGACGCGATGGTGTCGTGTCCGCGGGGGCTGGTGTGGGAGAGGCGGTTCGCCACGATGTCGTAGACCTCGGTGGCCGTCGCGAAGTCGCCGGCCTTGCCGAACTGCTCCGCGAGGGCCGCCTGCGCGGACAGCGTGGAGGGGTGGTCCGGTCCGTGGACGCGCAGCATGTCCCTGAGAACGTCTTCCAGGCCCCGGATCGCCGCGAGGTCGTCACCCACGGTGCCGAGGCAGCGGGAGTGTTCCAGACGGATGGTCAGCAGCGTGGGGTGCTGGAAGCCGACGTGGGCGCCCGCTTCCATGGCCAGCTGCTCGAAGTACCGTACGGCGGCCGCGCTCTGGCCGCTGTCGGCGAGGCTGACGCCCGCGCGCAGCAGCGTGGTGGCCGCCCTGCCGGTGGGGTCCGCCCACAGGTGCCGTCCCGCCTTGCGGTGGAGCGCGGCCGTGCAGGCGCGCAGGGCCTGGGCCAGCGCCTGGCTGGTCTCGACGGGGGGCCACGCCTCCTGGATCGCGAACGCGGTGGTGCGCGCGAACAGGGCCAGGCCCGGACCGAGCGTGTCCTGGGCCGCGTGCTGGACGAGGGCGTGGACGCGCAGCATCCCGAACGGCCGGTCGTCGCCGGCCGGAAGGTGATCGGCGAGGCTGAGCCGGTGGAGGATCCCGAGGACGGCCCTCACGCGCTGGGCGCTGATGTCCGGGGCGGGGACGGGAGGGGGCTCGGGGTCCCTGCGGAACCGTAGGAGGCGCCGTCTGGGAGCCGGTGCGGGCTCCTCCGCGGTTTCCGCCCGGCGGGCTTGTCGCGCGATGAAGGCGCGGGCCGAGGGGCTGGTGAGGATCCTCACGGGTATGCCGTGGGGGTCGAGCCAGGACGCCAGCTGGAGTACGGACGTGGCCTGCCCGAGCGAGTAGTGGTCCGCGCGTTCCAGGCTCAGGGCGAGGACGGCCGCGAGCGTCGCCGTCTGGTCGTCGGGCAGGGAGTTCGGCGCGAGTTCGGTGAGCGGCAACCTGGAGCGGACCATCTCGCGGTAGTGACCGCTCGTCATGCCGGACTCGGCCGAGTCGATGATGAACGACGCGGCCTGGGCGAGGGCCAGCGGCAGTCGGCCGAGTTCCTCCCCGAGCGCCGCCAGGTCGTCGTCGCCCTCGCCCGGGCACCACCGGTCGAGGCGGCGGCGGAGGTAGGCCAGCGCTTCGGCCGGGGTGAAGAGTCCGACCTCGACCTGGGTCCTGCCGTCGGCGAACCAGAGCGGATCGCGTCGACGGGTCGTTACGACGACCTGCCCCGAGGCCCGTCTCGGCGGCCACAGCCGGGCCAGGTCGCCGGCGTCCTGGACGTCGTCGAGGACGACCAGCCACCGCTTCGACGTGGTGCTCAGCCAGGCCAGGAACAGCTCCGGGGCCGTGTCGAAGGCGGCCGGGTCGCCGTCGGCCACCTGCGCGGCCGCCTGGGTGTAGGCCTGCCGCACCGCCTGGCGGCTGCTCGCGGTGACCCACAGCAGCAGGTCCAGCGAGCCGTCGTCGAGCAGGGTGTGCGCGTGGTGGGCGGCCAGCTGGGTCTTGCCCACCCCGCCCATGCCCGCGAGGACCTGGCACAGGACCACGGGCTCGCCGGTGCCCGCCGCGTCCGCGACCGTCCGTGTCAGGCCCCGGTTCTGGAACGCGTCCGCGATGGCGGGCATGACGCCGACCTGGAGGGGCCAGGACCGTTCCGCCGTCGTCAGCGTGACCTGGCCGCCCTGCAGCACGGTGCCGGTGAACGTGCCACCGTTGATCACGTTGGTCACCGGACCGTCGATGCCCGCCACAAGCCCTCCCGAAGCTCTCCAGGGACCGACCATCATGCCGGGTCCCAGGGGCTCACCGCGCCGCTCCGCGGAGGGCGCCGGGAGCGGTCGACGGGGCGGCGGAGCCGGGTGGTCCGGGCGTTCTCGAGGCTGCCGCCGGAGCCGGTGTCCGAGGCGGCGCCGGTGATCCGCGCAGGCCGGAGCACCCTTGACGAAAGGTTGACCTGCTCACGGCAGAAGATTGACGATCACCGCCTCTATGGTCGGCCCATGCCCTCACAGCCCATCAGGCCCACCACCCTGCCGGTCCTGCCCTACCGCAAACCCACTCGGGGCCGGGACTACTGGGTCCTGGACGACGTGCTGCCCGACCCGGACGCCGTCCGGGAGCGTTGCCTGGCCCGCGGGGACTGGACCGAGGGCTACCCGTACCGCCCCGAGACGTGGCCCGGACTGCGCACCATGCCCGGGCTGGAGCCCTCGGAACTGGCCCGGGTCGAGGCGCTGGTCCGCCAGGCCACCGGCGCCTCCCGGCTCTGGGTGCAGAGCACCCCCGGCGGCGGGACGCTCAACCACAACTGCGTCCAGGTCGTCGGCGCCGGGGAGTCCGAGTCCCGTCCGCACACCGACTCCCGCGCGCTCTGCCGCTACGCCGCCGTCCTCTACCTCAGCCCCGGCGCTCCGAAGGACACCGGCACCGGCTTCTACCGCCAGCAGTTCCCCGGCGGCCGCCTCGGCGGCAACCTGGTCAACGCCCCGCACAACAACCTGGTCGAGGCTCTTGGCACCCGCCACGTGCCGGCCGACCACTTCACCGAGGACGTCCGCGTCCCCAACCGCTACAACCAGCTGCTCCTCTACCACGCCAACCTGATCCACAGCGCCACCGGCTACCACGGCACCGACCTGGCCGAGCGGCGGATGACCGCGGTCTTCTTCTGGATGGCCTGATCCCTCGTCCCGCACCGGCCGTACGTCACCCGGCCCCGACGTGCGCCAGACTCGCCCTGGTCAGCGCGGCCGCCAACCGGGCCAGGTCCACCGGCCGGACCAGCCCCGCCAGCCCGTCCGGTTCACCCGGCAGCCCGAGCGTCCGGGCCTCCTCCAGCACCCGCTCGTCGAAGTACGGCCGCAGGGAGGGCCAGACCGCCTGCGCCTCGCGACGGAAGATCCCTGCGCCGACCGGCCCGATCCGGGGGAACTCCCGGAGCAGTCCGCCGATCCGCTCCGACTCGCCCCCGGCCTCCTCCCGCAGCCGCCGCAGGTCGCCGTGCCAGCGGTCGAGCAGCAACTCGGCGTCCTGCCCGAGTGCGGTGGCGGTGCTCTCGTCGTAGCGCACGTAGTGGGCCCGGCCCAGGGCGGCGATGAGCGTCCCCCGGCGGGCGTCGGCCATCGCGCGCGGGGTCCGCAGCCCGGCGGCCGACAGCTCCCGGGCGGCCGCCGTGGCGGTGCCGGCGCCGATCCGCGCCGAGCAGAGCACGGTCAGGACCAGCAGCCGGTAGAGCGGCGAGGGCGTGTCCCGCAGCGTGATCCCGGCCTCCTCCGCGTAGGTGCGGCCGAACCGTTCCAGCAGTTCGGCGACGGTCGGTTCCACGGCCACCACCTCCTTCCCTCCGTCCCTCCACGCTTGCCCGGATTCGGGCGCCTCGCACCCGGGGAGGCTCGCCGCATGAGCCGTGACGCCGTGCCCGCGACCGAGACCATCCGCCCGGACTGGGCGGCGATCGACCAGTTGTCCACGATCGAGCTGCTGCGGCTGATGAACGCCGAGGACCGCACGGTGCCCGTCGCCGTCGCCGGGGAGCTGGAGCGGATCGCCGCCGTGGTCGACGCCGTGGCCGCCCGGATGGCGCGTGGCGGTCGGCTGGTCTACGCCGGTGCGGGGACGGCCGGGCGGCTCGGCGTGCTGGACGCGGTGGAGTGCCCGCCGACCTTCGGCACCGATCCCGCGCTGGTCGTCGGCCTGATCGCGGGCGGGCCCCCGGCCGTCACGGCGGCCGCCGAGGGCGCCGAGGACCGGACCGACCTCGCCGAGGCCGACCTGGCCGCCCTCGGCCTCACCTCCGCCGACACCCTCGTGGGCGTCTCCGCCTCCGGCCGTACGCCCTACCCGCTGGCCGCCGTCCGCGCCGCGCGGGCGGCCGGGGCGCTGACCGTCGGGCTGGCGTGCAACCGGGGCTCGGCGCTCGCCGCCGCGGCCGAGCTGGGCATCGAGGTGGAGGTCGGCCCCGAGGTGCTGGCCGGCTCGACCCGGCTCAAGGCCGGTACGGCCCAGAAGCTGGTGCTCAACCTGCTGTCCACGGCCGTGATGGTCCGACTCGGCCGGACGTACGGAAATCTGATGGTCGACCTCCGCGCCACCAACGACAAGCTGCGCGACCGCGCCCGACGGATCGTCGCCGAGGCGACCGGCGCCGACGGAGCAGCGGTCGACCACGCCCTGGCCGCGACCGGCGGCCGGGCCAAGGACGCGATCCTGTCCCTGCTCGCGGACGTGGACGCCCCCACCGCCGCCCGGCTGCTCACGGCCTCGGACGGACGGCTGCGCGAAGCCCTCCGCCTCGCCCGGCCGTAGGGAATGCGCCGCGGGCCCGTCAGCAGGACCCCCCGGCTCACCCCAGCCGCACGTCCGCCGCCGCGACGACCTCGCCCAGGCGCGGGAAGTCCAGGTCCACCGACGCCCGGTGCTCCTCCGCCGTGAGCGCGGTCATCGCGTCCTCGACGAACACCAGTCGGTACCCGTGGTCGGCGGCGGCCCGGGCGCTCGACTCCACGCCGAGGTTGGTGGCGATCCCGGCGAACACCAGGGTCTCCACGCCCCGCGCCCGCAGCAGTTCGTCCAGGCCGGTGCCCCGGAAGGCGCCGATGGTGCGCTTCACCACGACCTCGTCGGCCACCGCCTCGACCTCCGCGAGGAGCCCGCTCCCGGGCGGCTGCTCGGCGACGTTCGGCCGCTCGACCCGGACCGCCACCACGGGCGCGCCCGCCGCCCGGAACTCCCGGGCCAGCGACAGCGAGGCCTCCACCACCTCCGAACCCGTGTGCGGCGCGAGCGGGTTGGCGACGATCCGGTCCATCAGGTCGATCAAGACCAGGGCCGTTCCGCGGGGTTCGAGAGTGGTCATGGGCGTCACGCTAGCCCATCGGCGGGGCGGCCTCCTGAAGTCCGGTCCGAGGCCGGAGCGCCCTCCGCCGACTCCCTCCCGCCCGTGCCCGTGCCCGAGCCCTCGCCCGCCTCCCGCTCGATCTCCGTGCGGAACCCCTCGATCAGCACCCGCAGCCCGTACTCGAAGTCGGCGTCGTGGTCGGTCATCCGCAGCACGTCCACCGCCTCGCGCAGCAGCGGCAGTTCGCTCAGCGCCTCGTCCGGGAACGGCGGCCGCTCGCGGTCGGCGGCGTCCTGCCGCCAGGCCTGCTCCTCGGTGACCCAGCCCATGATGTACCGATCGACGGTCAGCAGCAGCCGCAGCGCCGTGCGCGGGCGCAGCCCGGCCCCGCTCAGGGCACTCAACTGGGCTTCGACCGCCGGGAGTTCGTCCTCGGTGGGCAGGGTGCCGGCGTGCACCCGGGCTCCGTCGCGGTAGGCGAGCAGGGCGTTCCGCTTGGCGCGGGCGTCGGCGGCGATCCACTCGGGCCAGTGCGCCGGGTCCGGCTCGCGGTCGGGCGGGAGGGCCTCGGCCAGCATCGCCTCGGCCATCAGGTCGAGCAGTTCCCGCTTGTTCTTGAAGTGCCAGTACAACGCCGGTGACTGGACGCCGAGTTCACGGGCGAGCCGGCGGGTGGTCAGCCCTTCGATGCCCTCCTCGTCGAGCAGACGCAGGGCCGTGCGCACCACCTCGTCGCGCTGCAGTGCCATCCGATCGGCCTCCTGGGTCATCCGCTTGCGAAGCCACCTTATCGCCGATAAGTTCCCGAGCTGGAATTTATCAGCGATAAGGGCGGCCGTCGCGACGCCGACGCCCCCGAAGGGATCCCACCCCCTCATGACCTCCGAATCGAACACACCATCGGGACCACCCCGCCGCTGGTCCCGGCTCCTGCCCAACACCGCCCCCTGGCGGTCCTCCCGGGACTTCCGGCTGACCTGGACCTCCGGCACGGTCACCCTGCTCGGCTCGATCTTCACCATGACCGCGATCCCGCTCCAGATCGCCGGCCTCACCGGCTCCCCGCTCGCCGTGGGCGCGGTCGGCGCGGTCGAACTCGTGCCCACCGTGCTGTTCGGCCTCTACGGCGGCGTCCTCGCCGACCGTGCCGACCGCCGCACCGTCGCCCTGGTCACCGAGGTCGCCCTGGCCGCGCTCAGCGGCCTCCTGGCGGTCAACGCGCTGCTCGGCACCCCCGCCCTCTGGCCGCTCTACGTCGCCGCCGGGCTGGCGGCGGCGCTCCAGGGCATCCAGCAGCCCTCGGTCGAGGCGATGATCCCCCGACTGGTGCCCCGGGAGCAGCTGGTGGCGGCGGGTGCGCTGCTCTCGCTGCGCTGGAGCATCGGCGGCGTGGCCGCCCCGGCGGCGGCCGGCCTGCTGATCGCGACCGCCGGCGTTCCGGCCGCCTACCTGGTCGACCTCGGCACCTTCCTGCTCTCGATCGCCCTCCTGGCCCGGGTCCGCCCGGTCCCCTCGGAGCGGGACGCCGAGGGCCCGCGGCTCACCGAGTTCCTCGACGGCGCCCGGTACGCGGCCCGGCGGCCGGACCTGGTCGGGACCTACCTGGCCGACCTCGCGGCCACCGTCTTCGCCCTGCCCACCGCGCTCTTCCCGTTCCTGGCCGCGGACCTGGACGCTGTCTGGGCGCTCGGCCTGCTCTACTCGGCCGGTGCGGTCGGCAGCCTGGTCGCCGCCGCGACCGGCGGATGGACGGAGCGGGTGCATCGGCACGGCCGGCTGGTCCTGCTCTCAGCCGCCCTGGTCGGCGCGGCGACGGCGGCCGCCGCGTTCGCCCCGGGCCTGTGGGCCGTCCTGTTCTGCCTGACCGTCGCGGGCGGCGCCCACTGGATCGGCGACACCTTCCGCAGCGCCATCTGGAACCAGTCCATTCCGGATGAACTCCGCGGCCGCGCAGCCGGGTTGGAGCTGCTGATCGGCTCCGCCGGGCCCGCCCTGGGCGACCTGCGGGCGGGCGGGCTCGCCGCCCGGCAGGGCATCAGGGCCGCCCTGCGCACCGGCGGCCTGCTCTGCCTCGGCAGCTCGGCCGCACTCTCCGCCGCGCTCCCCGCGCTGTGGCGCTACGACCAGCGGGCGCACCGCGCCGAGCCGGCCCCGGCGGAGCCCACCCCGTGACGCGCCCCGGGCGTCGGCCCCGGGACCGCCGCTCAGTCCGGGACGAGCGCCGTCGCGTGCCGGTCGATCAGCTCGCACAGCTCCCGGACGTCCGCGATCCCGCGCTTGGGCAGCAGGGTCAGGACCCGCGTCTCCTCGTCACCGCCCATCAGCAGGAACAGCCCGGGCGTCTCCAGGAAGTACCGCTGCTCCGCCCAGGCGAGCTGGGTCACCGACTCCTCGCTGCTCACGACCACCCCCTGCCCGTCCAGCAGGACCCGGAACTCGCCCTTGTCCGCGACCATCCGCGTGACCCGTCGCACCCGCCGCCGAGGCATGGTGAACATCAGCAGCGCCAACGCCGCGAGCAGCACGGCCGGCAGCAGCGCCACCCCGCCGACGAGTGCGAGCAGCCCCGCCGACACCGTCGCGCCGGAGGCCACCGCATACATGTTGCGCCTCCCCCGTCGCCCCTCCGCCGTGTGCCGGGTCCACGCCGCACGGGCCTCCCGGAAGTCGGCGGCCGTCGGGGTGTAGCGGACCTCCACCGACCCCACCGCCTGCCCACCCGCGCCCTCTCCCGCGCCCATGCCCGCACCCTCCGACTCCCGTACGCACGTCTTCTGACGCCTACCCGGCCGGATCGTAGCAAAGGCCGTACGTACCCGACCCGATCACCCCCGCAGCCTCCGCCGCGACCTCACCGGTCCCCGCACCCACCCCTCGACCCCCGCCCCGACCGACCCGGGCAACCCGGGCAACGTGGTCGACGCGGGCAACGCTCCCGGCCTCACACCGTCAGCGCCCGCGCCGAGGCCCGGATCGGCGCGGGCAGCTCCGTCCACCCCCGCAGGTACCGGTCCACCGCCGCGGCCGCCGCCCGGCCCTCGGCGATCGCCCAGACGATCAGCGACTGCCCGCGCCCGGCGTCCCCCGCGACGAACACGCCCTCCGTCGCCGTGGCGAAGCCGTCGTCCCTGGCCAGGGTGGACTCCGGCCCGGTGGCGAGGCCGAGTTGGGCGAACAGCCCCCGGTCCGGCTCCGGCCCGGTGAAGCCGAGGGCGAGCAGCGCGAGCTGCGCCGGCAGGGTCCGCTCGGTGCCCGCCCGCGGACGGCGGTCGGCGGGCTCGGCCTCGGCGAGGCGGACGGCGGCGAGCCGGCCGTCCGGGCCTGCCTCGAAGCCGACCGTGGTCGCCGCGAACTCCCGGGGCCCGGCGGCCGCCGCGCCGGACTCCTCGTGCGAGGTGGTCTCCCGGTACACCTTGGGGTGCACCGGCCAGGGCTGCCCGGCGGCCCGGCCCCGCGGCGGGCACGGGTTGATGTCCAGCTGGGTGACCGAGGCGGCCCGTTGGCGCAGCGCCGTCCCCAGGCAGTCCGCCGCCGTGTCCCCGCCGCCGACGATCACCACGTGCCGCCCCTCGGCGGACACTGGTGAGACCGGGCAGTCGCCCTCGTCCACCCGGTTCGCCCAGGTCAGGTACTCGATGGCCTGGTGCACCCCGGGCAGGTCCCGCCCCGGCACCGGCAGCTCCCGGCAGGCGGTCGCGCCCACTGCGACCACCACCGCGTCGTACCCGGCCCGCAGTTCCTCGCCCGGGACGTCCCGGCCGACCCGCACCCCGGTGCGGAACTCGGTTCCCTCGGAGCGCAGTTGCTCCAGCCGACGCTCCAGCCGGTGCTTCTCCAGGCGGAACGCCGGGATGCCGTACCGCAGCAGCCCACCCGCGCGGTCGGCGCGCTCGTACACCGTGACGGCGTGCCCGGCCCTGGTCAGCTGCTGGGCGGCGGCCAGTCCGGCCGGGCCGGAGCCGATCACCGCCACCCGCCGTCCACCGGCCCGCTCCGAGCACCCGGGGGGCCAGGGTTCGTCCCAGCCCTCCTCCCAGGCCCGGTCGGCGATCGCCAGCTCCACGTTCTTGATCGCCACCGCCGCACCGTCGATCGCCAGCACGCAGGCGCTCTCGCAGGGCGCCGGGCAGAGCCGCCCGGTGAACTCCGGGAAGTTGTTGGTCGCGAGCAGGCGCGCCGCGGCCGCCCGCCAGTCGGCTCCCGCCCCGGGCTCCCCGCCCGCACCCGGCCCCGCATCCGAAGCATCCGAAGTGCCCGACCTGCCCGAAGCACCCGACGCACCCGGCGTGCCCGAGTCCGCCACCAGCCGGTTCCAGTCCGGCACCAGGTTCCCCAGCGGACAGGCGCTGTGGCAGAACGGCAGCCCGCAGTCCATGCACCGCCCCGCCTGCACGCCCACCAGCGGCAGCAGCGCCCGCGGGCGGTACACCTCCCGCCAGTCCCCCAGGCGCTCCCGCGCGTCCCGCCGCTCCCGCTCCACGCTCGGGGTGGTGAAGAAGGCCATCCGGTCTGCCATCGCGGCCTCCGGCAGGGCGTGCCGACACGGACCAGGCGGCCCACCCGGCGGCGCGCCACCGTACGGCCACCGTACGCCCGCGAAGCACCGCGCAACAGCCCCGGCCGTCGCGGACGGTCCCGGAGCCGGGTCGACAGACCCCCGCCCCACCCTGGGCCGCCGTGAGCACGTCAGGGACAATCTCCGCCATGACCCCTACCGTGCTGATCGCCGAGGACGACCGGGCCATCCGCGACTCGCTCTCCCGCGCCCTGATGCTGCAGGGCTACCGGGTGCGGGTCGCCGCCGACGGCACCCAGACCCTGGCCGTCCTGGCGGAACAGCGTCCGGACGTCCTGGTGCTCGACGTGATGATGCCGGAGCCGGACGGCCTGGAGGTCTGCCGCCGGCTGCGCACGGCCGGCGACCGCACCCCGGTGCTGATGCTCACCGCCCGGGTCGAGGTGCCGGACCGGATCGCCGGCCTCGACGCCGGCGCGGACGACTACCTGGTCAAGCCCTTCGACGTGGACGAGCTGTTCGCCCGCCTGCGCGCCCTGCTGCGCCGCAACCCGCCGGAGTCCGCCGTCGAGGTGCTGACCGTCGCCGACCTGCGGATCGAGCCGCCCGCCCGACGGGCCTGGCGCGCCGCCCGGGAACTCGAGCTGTCCCGCACCGAGTTCGACCTGCTCGAGCTCCTCGCCCGGCACGCCGGCACCGTCCTCGACCAGACCACCCTGTACGAGCGGATCTGGGGCTACGACTTCGGTCCCGGCTCGAAGAACCTCGCCGTCTTCATCGGCTACCTGCGCCGCAAGCTCGACCGCCCCGGCCTGGCGCCGCTGATCCACACCGTCCGCGGCGTCGGCTACACGCTCCGCGAGCCGTGACCGGCCCGGCCCGCTGCAGCCCCGGCATCCCCCGTCCACAGCACCCGCGACGCCCGCGGAACGCGCAGTGCGCGCCGGGCCCGCAACGCACGCCGGGCAGACCCCGCCTGCCCCGCCCGGGGCTGCGCACCACCCTCGCCCTGGCCTTCGCCGCCATCGCCGCCCTGGTCGCGGTGCTGATCGGCGCGCTCGGCTACCACGCCGCCGCCGTGCTGATCCGCAACGACGAGACCGCCGACTTCGGCGCCGCCGTCGACTCCGTCGGCCGTCAGGTGCAGCGGGAGGTCCTCTTCCCGGGCGACTTCGCCGGCCCGGACGGCCTGAGCGCCGACCTGGTCCGCCCGATCCGGGTCACCACCCAGTCACTCGACCCCGACGGCGCGGTGCTGCCCGGCACCGCGAGGCTCGACCTGCCGCCGAGCCCGGCCGACCAGAGCCTCGCCCACGCCGATCAGCCGGGCCGCACCTCGATCGGGCTGCGCCACCGGCGCGGGGAGGGCTACCGGGTCGGCGTGGTCTCGCTCGGCGGCCGGCGCGGAGCCGTCCAGATCATCCAACAGGTCGGGCCCACCGAGGAGTTGCTGACCGCCCTGCGGACCCGCACGGCGGTCCTGGTCGCGGTCGTCGCGGTGCTCGCCGGCGGGGCCGGCTGGCTGCTCGCCCGGCGGATCACCGGCCGGCTGGTCCGGCTCACCGCCGCGGCCGAACTGGTCGCCTCCAGCGGGCGGTTGGACGTCCTCGTGCCGGCCGCCGGGAGGGACGAGGTGGGGCGGCTCGGCCGGGCCTTCGACCGGATGCTGGTCCGGCTCGCCACCGCCAAGGAGGACCAGCGCCGGCTGGTCCAGGACGCCGGGCACGAGCTGCGCACCCCGCTGACCAGTCTGCGCACCAACCTCTCGGTGCTGCCCAGCCTGGAGCGGTTGCCGCCCGGGGAGCGCGCCGCGCTGATGACCGATCTGGTCGAGGAGGCCCGGGAGTTGACCCAGCTGGTGGAGGAGCTGGTGGCCCTGGCGGCGGACCGCCGGGCGGACGGACGGCCGGTCGAGGTGGCGCTCGCGGACGTGGTCCGGGAGGCCGCCGCCCAGGCCCGGCGGCGCAGCGCCCGGACGATCGTGGTGGACGCGGACGCGACCGTCGTCATCGCCCGCCCGGACGCCCTCGCCCGCGCGGTGGGCAACCTGCTGGACAACGCCGCCAAGTTCGACCCGGCCGGGACCGGTCCGATCGAGGTCGTGGTACGCGGCCCGCGGGTGGAGGTGCGCGACCGCGGCCCGGGCATCGACGCGGCCGACCTCGACCGGGTCTTCGACCGCTTCTACCGGGCCACCGCCGCCCGCAGCCTTCCCGGCTCCGGGCTGGGCCTGGCCATCGTGCACGAGGTGGCGCGCTCGCACGGCGGGACGGCCTTCGCGGCCAACCGGGAGGGCGGTGGCGCCGTGATCGGCTTCACCCTCGGCGGCTGACGGCGCGGACGGGCCCGCTGCGCCGCCGCACCGGGCCCGCCGTGCGGGACCACCCGTGGAGCCCCGGCCGGACGGCCCCCGTCAGCCGGCGCCGAGCAGTCCCCGTCCGAGCCAGTCGGCGCCGTCCTTCACGCCCGGCAGGACGAAGAAGTACCCGCCGCCGGTGGGCGAGATGTAGTCCACCAGCGGCTCGCCGATCAGCCGGGTCTGGGTCGCCTCGAACTGCCGCACCACGTCCTGTTGGTAGCAGCAGAACACCAGGCCCATGTCCAGGTTCCCGACCCGGTCGATGCCCCGGTCGTAGTTGAAGCCCCGGCGCAGGACGCGCGAGCCGTCGGTGTCGGCGGTGCGCGGGTTGGCCAGCCGGATGTGCGCGTCGAGCGGGATCGCCTTGCCGTCCGGGTCCTTGGCGTAGTCCGGCGCGTCGGTCTCCCGGGCGCCGTCCAGCGGCGCGCCGGTGTCGCGCCGGCGGCCGAACATCTTCTCCTGCTCGGCGAGGGTGACGCGGTCCCAGAACTCGATCAGCATCCGGATGATCCGGATCACCTGGTAGCTGCCGCCGGTCGCCCAGGCGGGCTCGCCCGTTCCCTCGGTGACCCAGACCAGCCGGTCCATCTCGCGCGCGGAGCCGGTGTCCGGGTTGACGATGCCGTCCTTGAAGCCGAGCAGGTTGCGCTGCGCGCCGTCCGGTCGGGACGGGTTCTGGAAGCCGTCGATCCGCCAGAGGATCCGCATCGTTCCCCGGGTGTGCCGGGTGATGTCGCGCAGCGCGTGCAGCACGGTGTCCTGGCGGTCGGCACAGATCTGCAGCGAGAGGTCGCCGTGCAGTTCGGCGGCCTGGAGGTTGTCGTTCGGGAAGGTCCTCATCGGCGCGAGGCGGACCGGCTTGGCCCTGGCCAGCCCGTAGCGGTCGTCGAAGAGCGAGGCTCCGACGCCGACCGTGACGGTCAGGTGGTCGGCGGGGACGGTCGGGCCGAGGGTGCCGCTGTCCGAGGGCGGCGCGCCGACGCCGAGGTCCGGCGGCGTTCCGCCGGCCGTCAGGAACCGGATCCGCTCGGTCAGGGTCCGGAACAGCGTTTCGAGGCCCTGGCGGTCCTGGGCGATCACCTGGCAGGAGACGAAGGCCGCGAAGCCGGGCGCCGGGGTGGTGACGCCGGCCTGGTGGGCGCCGTGGAACGGCACCGCCCCGCCCTTGTCCTGCGCGCCGTCCCCGGCGGCGGCCCGGCCGGCGCCGAGGGCGAGGCCGCCGCCGGCCAGGACGGCCGCTCCGGCGCCCGCGCCGAGCGCGGCCCGGACGAGGCTGCGCCGGGCCGGCCCGGCCGGGCAGCCGCTCTCCACGGCGTTGTCCACGGTGTCGTCCACGACGTTCTCCGCCCCGGGATCCGCGGCCCGCGCGGTGTGCGGGAACGGGCAGGACCCGGTGGCTGCGGTGTGGTCGGTCATCAGGCGGCCTTTCGGATCTCGAGCAGGGCGGGAATCGGGGCGAGGTCTTCGAGCAGCTCGCCGGTGGCGCCGTCGAGCTGCCCGCGGGCGTCGGCGGACAGCCGGTCGACCGGGGTCCAGCCCTCGGGCCGGTGGGCGGCGGCGACCAGGTCGCCGACCCGCTTCATCCCGGCGTTCACCCGGACGAGCACCTGCGGGTCCCGCTCGTCGAGCAGCGGCTGGAGCAGGGTCAGCAGTTCCCGGGTGCCGGCCAGGTTGGCCTGGGCGGTGGCCAGGTTGGTGCCGCTGCCCATGTCGGTGTCGCCGGTCAGCTCGAACTGGAGGGTGTTCTCCAGGATCTCGTGGGCGCGCAGCGGCAGGTCGCCGGGGGCGAAGTCCTGCCCGGGGAAGTCGTGCGCCAGCCGGTCGACGTTCTCGGCCAGGTCGTCGGCGACGGGTGCCAGCTCGGCGGCGGACCGGTCGTGCCAGAGGCCGTACTCCAGCCGCAGGAAGCCGGTGAAGCCCGGGTCCTGCTCCTTGCCGGGCAGTCCGTCCGGGCGGCCGTCGATCTTGCCGTCGAGGTCGGCGAAGGTTCCGTACGCGGCGCCGAGCGAGGCGTACTGGAGGTGGGCGGTGAGCCAGTCGGCCTTCGCCGTGGCGAGGTCGCCGGAGCGCACGTCGGCCTGGAGCTTGTGGCTCTCCGTCACCAGCGTCGCGAGGCCCTGGTCGACGTACTGCCGGTAGCTGTCGAGCGGGGCCTTGAGGTCCTCCTCGGCGACCGGCTTGACGGCCTTGACCGCGGCGGCGCCGCTGATGTGCACGGCGGCCGAGGTGACGGGCTTGCCGCCGGTCGGCACACAGCGCCAGGCGTAGTCGCCGGAGCCGATGGTGGCGGTCAGGGCCCGGGTGGTGCCGGGGGCCAGGCCCTCGATCTCCCCGTAGACCGCGCCGGTGCCCGGGTCGACCAGGTAGACCTCGGAGACCTTGTCGCCGGTGTTGCGCATCTGGAACACCTGCTGGCCGGGCTTCGGGGCGGCGAAGCCCTTGCCGCACTCCTGCTCGGAGACAGCGACGGTGGCGGAGCCGCCCTGCTTGCCGTCGCTGACCGCGATCACGGCGCCGGCCAGCACCACCGGGACGGCGACCGCCGCGGCCGGCAGCACCCAGCGCGGCCGCCCGGCCCGCGCCGCCGGGGCCGGGGCGGGTCCCTGGGCGGGAGCGGGCGCCGGGGAGCCCTTGCTCCCGCCGCCACGGACGCCCTCGACGAACAGCGTCATCACGATGCCCAGGTACGCGACGTAGCCGACGACCTGGAGCACCGTCATGGTGACGGTCAGGTTGAGGGTGCCCTGGACCAGCGTCGCGTACCAGGACGAGGCGTCGAGGTGCCCGCTCAGGTCGAAGGCGTACGAGCTGCCGCCGCCGACCAGCCCGGACTCCTGGAGGTCGCGCAGGCCGTAGCCGAGCACGCCCGCCGCGACGACGATCAGGCCGGCCCCGGTGATGGTGAAGAACCGGGTGAGGTTCATCCTCAGGGCCCGCCGGTACAGGCCCCAGCAGAGCCCGGCCGAGAGCACCAGCCCGACGGCCGCGCCGATCAGCGGCCCGGTGGACTCCCCGGCGGTGCGCACGTTGGTCCACAGGAAGAGCGAGGTCTCCAGGCCCTCGCGGGCGACGGCGAGGAAGCTGGTGAGCACCAGCGCGCCGGCCCCCATCGCCAGCGAGGCCTGGACCTTCTCCTTGATCTCGGCGGAGAGGGTGCGCGCCGAGCGCCGCATCCAGAACACCATCGCCGTCACGAAGACGACCGCGATCAGGCTGAGCACTCCTCCGAACGCCTCCTGGGCGTGGCCGGAGAGGTTGGCGGCGGTGAAGGTGAGCACCGCGCCGAAGCTCAGGCTGAGCGCGAGGGCCGCCGCGACGCCCGTCCAGACCTGGGGCAGCCGGGTCTTCTGGTCCGCCCGGACCAGCGTGGCGATCAGGATCGACACGATCAGTCCGGCTTCCAGGCCCTCGCGCAGGCCGATCAGGAAGCTGGGAAACGCCTCGTCCCACATGCGGCGGGCTCCTCCCCCGGGCCGGCCCGGGTCGTTCACCTGTCCTCGGCTCCGCCGCGGTGGCGGCGGAGCGGCACAGCCGAACGCCCCGGACACGGCGGTCCAGGGCGCCTCGACTTAGCTTAGGCAAACCTTAGAGCGGGCGAGGTCAACAGCACCCCGGCTTCAGGTAAGGGTTCGGTATGAACTCCCCCCGGTGCGGCCGAAGCGAGCGGACCTGCCGGACCGGGCGGACCGGGCGGACCAGGCGCGGGCCTCCGGAGCGGGCGTCAGGAGCCCCCGGCCACCCGCCCGGGGGCCCGGCCGCGCGCCAGGGGAGACGGTCAGCCCCACCACTGTTCCGGCACCGGCTCCGGCTCGGACGACTCCGGGACCGTCACCGGTTCGGCGCAGCGCACCAGCAGATCGCCCTCCTCCGTCCCGGCGACGAGGTAGCCGCACTCGCGCAGCACGACCGCGGCCGCGCCGCTCAGCGCCGCGAGCGCCTCCCGGGAGGGCGGCCCGCCCGACCCCGCGCCCGGCGTCCAGCCGACCACCACGCCCTCGGGGTGACGGTCGATCCACAACGGTGAGGGGCCCGGTCCGGTGTCGAACCCGGCGCGGGCCAGGGCCTCGGTGACGTCCTCGAAGAGTTCACGGTGATCCACCATTGGCGCAGCGTAGGCCCCGGACCGCGGGACCTCCGGACGCGGCGCGCGCCGAAACGGTTCAGCGGCACTCGACCGCAGCATCGGCACCCGTTGGGCCGAGCGGCGGCCAGCCGATCGGGCGTCAGGGCCCCCCGTCCGGCCCGACACGCGCGGCCGGACGGGCCGATGGACGTGCACAGTCGGCCCCCTGCCGACAGCATGACAGAGTAAGCGCTCCATCACCCTGAGCAACGGTCCCAGTGGAACGCCTGGTCCGCGCGCCGGTCCCGCCGGCGGGCCCGTATCGAGAGGTCCCATGATCACAACACTTCGCCGGCCGGCGCTCCCGCCGGCGGGCCTCCAACCCGGCACGCCGAGGACGCCGGGGAGCCCGTCGTGAGAGCCGACCAGCAGTCGCAGCCGGGACCGGTGACCACCACGCGCGCCAACCCCGCCAACAAGGCCGAGGCCCTCGCCGACTGGACCGACGGCCGGCTCGGCATCTACTCCCTGGCCAAGTCCAACCTGCGCAAGATCTTTCCCGACCACTGGTCCTTCATGCTGGGCGAGATCGCGCTCTACACCTTCGTCATCATCATCCTCACCGGCGTCTGGCTCACCATGTTCTTCACGCCGAGCATGGGCGAGGTCGTCTACGACGGGTCGTACGTCCCGCTCCGGGGCATCCCGATGTCCGAGGCCTTCTCGTCGACGGTCAAGATCAGCTTCGACGTGCGCGGCGGCCTCCTGATGCGCCAGATCCACCACTGGGCCGCCATCGTCTTCGTCGCCTCGATGCTGACCCACATGATGCGCGTCTTCTTCACCGGCGCCTTTCGCAAGCCGCGCGAGATCAACTGGGTCTTCGGGGCGCTGCTGCTGATCCTCGGGATGTTCGACGGCTTCATGGGCTACTCACTGCCGGACGACCTGCTCTCCGGCACCGGCATCCGCTTCATGGAGGGCGCCGTCCTGGCCGTCCCGATCGTCGGGACGTACCTTCAGTTCTTCCTCTACGGCGGCGAGTTCCCGGGGCACGACATCATCCCCCGGCTGTTCACCGTCCACGTCCTGCTGATCCCCGGGATCATGGTGGGCCTGCTGGCGGCACACCTGATCCTGGTCTTCTACCACAAGCACACCCAGTTCGCCGGGCCCGGCCGGACCAACACGAACGTGGTCGGCATGCCGCTGCTGCCGGTCTACACGGCCAAGGCGGGAGGCTTCTTCTTCCTGGTCTTCGGCGTGGTCGCGGTGATGTCGGCGATCGCCACCGTCAACCCGATCTGGATGTACGGCCCGTACCGTCCGGACCAGGTGACCACCAACGCCCAGCCGGACTGGTACATGGGCTTCTCCGAGGGCCTGATCCGGGTGATGCCCGGCTGGGAGATCAGCGTCTGGGGCGGCCACACCCTCAACCTCGGGGTGTTCGTCCCGCTGATGGTCTTCCCGACCGTCCTGCTGGCCATCTGGTGCTACCCGTTCCTGGAGGCCTGGATCACCGGGGACCGGGGCGAGCACCACATCGCCGACCGGCCGCGCAACGCCCCGGTCCGCACCGCCTTCGGCGCGGCCTGGATGAGCCTCTACCTGCTCCTGCTCGCCGGCGGCGGCAACGACCTGCTGGCCACCCACTTCCACCTCTCGATCAACGCGATCACCTACGCGGTGCGGATCGGCTTCTTCACCGTGCCGCTGGTCGTCTTCGTGATCACCAAGCGGTGGTGCCTGGGCCTGCAGCGCAGGGACAAGGAGAAGGTGCTGCACGGCCGGGAGACGGGCGTCATCAACCGGCTCCAGCACGGCGAGTTCGTCGAGGTGCACGCCCCGCTGCCGCAGGGCCGGCTCTTCACCCTCACCTCGCACGACCAGCCCCAGCCCTCCGTGCTGCCGCCCGAGGTGGACGAGAACGGGGTGGCCCGCAAGGCCGGGCTGTGGACGCGCGCGCGGGTCAAGCTCTCCCGCGGCTTCTACGGCGAGTACAGCCAGATCGCCAAGCCCACCGTCGAGGAGCACGAGGAGATCAGCAGCGGCCACGGCCACCACTGACCCCCGCCCCGACATCGGAGAGGGCCCGCGGCGCCGGGAACGGCGCAGCGGGCCCTCGTCGTCACCCTCGGCCACCGGGCCGTACCGGCCGGGCGGCCCGCGTCGGTGCGCTCAGCCGCGCAGGACGGCCGGGACGACGGCGAACAGCGCCGCGGTCACGGTCACCGAGAGGCAGAGCGCCGCCCAGCGGGCGCAGATCCGGCGGCACTCGACCCGGTACCGGGCGGCCAGTCGGCGGCAGCGCTCCACGGCGCGGTCGACGACCTCCTCCGCGTAGCGCAACCGGTCGGCGGCGTATGCCTGTTCGAGGTTCTCCCGCTCCGCCGCCGGAAGCCACGGGAACTGCGCGGCGAACGCGCGGGCGTCCCGCTCGGCCGCCGCGACCTCCGCCTCCCAGGCCAGGAACCCCTCGATGCGGGCGAACTCCGCCCGGGTGTCGACCCGGGACCTCACCCGGCCGCCCGCGCCGGCGGGCCTGCCCGGGCGAGGGGTCCGCGCCCTCGGCGGACGCTGTCTGCCACCCATGACCGCTCCTCCAGTCCTGTCGAGCCGTCCCGCCGGAAAGCCTGCGGGGCCGGACTCCCAGCGGTGATCGCTCCGCGACCAGGCAACTACTACCAGCGACGAACCGCAGGTGGCGGGCGGCTCGCCACAGCCCGTACGGCCGGGAAAAACTTGCGTGCCGCGCACTATTGCGCATCACGCACCTTTTGCCGGACAGTGGTTCCCATGACGGAGGATCAGCCCGGGCTGCGGGAACGGAAGAAGGCCGCGACACGGGAGGCCCTCGGCTGGGCGGCACTGCGCCTGGCGGTGGAGCGGGGGCTGGAGAACGTCCGGGTGGAGGACATCGCGGCGGCCGCCGGGGTCTCCCCCCGCACCTACAACAACTACTTCTCCAGCAAGGCCGAGGCGATCGTCTCCCGGCACCGCGACCGGGTCCTGCGGGCCGCCGCGGTGCTGCGCGGCCGCCCGGCGGACGAACCGCTCTGGGAGGCGCTGACCCGCTCCCTCGTCGCACCGTACGACGGCGCGCCGGAGGGGCCCGACCCGGTCTGGACCGCCGCCGTGCGGCTGCTGCTGCGCGAGCCGGCGCTCCAGGCCGAGCTGGTCCGCGGCGGCGCGGCGGTCCGGACGGAACTGACCGCCGCGGTGGCCGCCCGGACCGGGACCGACCCCGACCGGGACCTCTACCCGAAGCTGGTCGCCTCGGCCGCGCTCTCCGCGCTCCAGGTGGCCAACGAGCACTACCTGGCCGCCGACCCGGTGGTGCCGTTCCAGCCGCTGCTCACCGAGGCGCTGCGCCAGGTGGCGGCCGGGCTGCCCGACCCTTCGTCCCGGTGAACCCACCGCATCCAAGGGGGATTTCGACATGAGCAACACCACCGAAGACGTCGTCGTCGTCGGCGCCGGCCCGGTCGGGCTGTTCCTGGCCGGCGAACTGGCACTGGCCGGGGTCCGGCCGGTGGTCCTGGACCGGCTGCCCGCGCGCTCGGGCGAACAGAAGGCCAACGGGCTGGTCGGCCAGGTGCTCCGGCTGCTCGACCACCGCGGCCTGTACCAGCCGATCAGCGGCGTCCCGGGCGCGCCGCGGCCCGTGCCGCGTTTCGTGTTCGGCGCCTTCCCGCTGGAGCTCGACCGGCTCGACCCGAACCCGCTGCACGCCGTGCCCGTACCCCAGCACCGGATCGAGGAGGTGCTGGAGGAACGCGCCCGCGAACTGGGCGTCACCGTGCGCCGGGGCCGCGAGGTCACCGGCCTCCGCCAGGACCCGACCGGGGTGACCGTCGAGGTCCACGGGCCCGACGGCGCCGAGCAGCACCGCGCCCGCTACCTGGTCGGCGCGGACGGCGGCCGCAGCACCGTCCGCAAGCTCGCCGGGATCGGCTTCCCCGGCACCACCTCGCCCGACCCGGTCTCCCGCGTCGCCCACGTGCTGCCGCCCGAAGGGCTGCGCACCACCGACAGCGGCGAGGTCCTGCTGCCGGGCTGCCCGACCCCGTTCCGCGTGTACACCCACACCCGCACCGACCACGGCGTGTTCGTGATCGCCCCGTTCAGCCCGGAGGCCGTCATGATCGCCACGGTCGAGTGGGGCGGCCCGCCGGTGGACCGGCACGCCCCGCTCACCCTGGACGAGCTGCGCGCCAGCGTCCGCCGGGTCACCGGCGCCGACCTACCGCTCGCGCCGGCCCGCACCGCCGGTCCCTTCACCCCGCGCCGCACAGTCGGCCACAACACCCGGCTCGCCGAGCGCTACCGCGACGGCCGCGTGCTGCTGGTCGGCGACGCCGCCCACGTGCACGCCGCGACCGGCGGCCCGGGCCTCAACCTCGGCCTCCAGGACGCCGCCAACCTCGGCTGGAAGCTCGCCGCCGACCTGCGGGGCTGGGCCCCGCCCGGCCTGCTGGACAGCTACCAGAGCGAGCGCCGCCCGGTCGGCGAGCGGGTGTTCATGCACTCCCAGGCCCAGACCGCCCTGATGGCCCCCGGCGCCGGCACGACCGCGGTGCGCGCCCTGTTCGGCGAACTGCTGGCGCACCCGGACAACCTCGCCCGGATCGCCGCGCTGCTGGCCGGCAGCGACGTCCGCCACGACGTCGGCTGCCCGCACCCGCTGGCCGGGCGCTTCGCCCCGGAGCTCACCGCGAACACTCCCGACGGGCCCGTCCGGATCGGCGAACTCGCCCGCACCGGGCGCCCGTTGCTCATCGACCTCACCGGCGGGGAGCTCGGCCTCGCCGGGGCCTCAGCGGGCTGGAAGGACCGGGTGGACCTCGTCACGGCCCACGCTCCGCAGCCGCCGGCCGGCGCGCTGCTGCTGCGCCCCGACGGCTACGTCGCCTGGGCGACCGACGCCGACCGGCCGGACGACGAGGGACTGGTCCGGGCACTGCGCACCTGGTTCGGCGCCGCCGGCTCCTGACCCCCGCCACCGGTGCCCCGCGGGGGCGGTACCGCCGGCGACACGGACGGGCCCACCCCCGGCGCTTCCGGGGGCGGGCCCGTTCGCGTCCCGCACGGGGCGGCCGGGGAGCCGCCGAACGGGTGGGGGACAATGGGCGCATGTCCCGACGTCGTTCCGCGCACCGCCCCGCCGCACCGCGCCTGCTGCCCTCCTCCCCCTGCCCGTGCGGCCTGCCCGCCGCCTACGGCGACTGCTGCGGCCGGATGCACCGGGGCCAGACGGCGGCCACCACCGCCGAGTCCCTGATGCGCTCCCGCTTCAGCGCCTTCGCCGCGCAGGACGAGGCGTACCTGCTGCGCACCTGGCACCCGGACACCCGGCCCGACGAGGTCGACTTCGACCCGGGGCTGCGCTGGACCGGCCTGGAGGTGGTCGCCACCACCGAGGGCGGCGCGTTCCACGCGGAGGGCACGGTCGCCTTCCGGGCGCACTGGACGGAGGGCGGCGAGGACGGCGTCCTCACCGAGAACAGCCGCTTCGTGCGGCACGAGGGCGCCTGGGTGTACCTCGACGCCCTCTCGCTCGGCTGAGCCCGCCCGGCCCGCGGCCGCTACAGGTAGTCGTCCAGCCGGGCCAGCGCGAAGCCCTGCGCGGTGACCTCGTTGACGACCTTGCGCAGCAGGTCCGGCATGGTGGCCTTCCAGATGCCGGTGCCCCGGAAGTGGGTCAGGATGATGTCTCCCGGGTGCAGCTTCCGGTCGTCGTAGCGCCAGTCCATGTGGTCCGGGAAGGCCTCCTCGTTCCACATCGGCACCGCCTGCACCCCGCAGGAGGCCGCCGCGCGCAGCGTGTCGTCGTTGTACTCGCCGTACGGCGGGCGGAACAGCCGGGGGCGGACACCGATCTGCTGCTCCAGCTGGTCCTGCTGGTTGCAGATCTCCTGGCGCTGGGTCTCGTAGTCCAGCACCTTCAGGTTGCGGTGGTTGATCGTGTGGTTGTTGATCTCCACGCCCTGGGCGTGCAGGTCGCGGAAGTAGCCATAGTTCTCGCGGGCGAGGTAGTCGGAGACGTAGGTGCTGAGCGGGATGCCGAGCTCCTCGGCCATCCGGGAGAACTCGGGGTCCTTCTCGTCACCGTCGTCGACGGTCAGGAAGACCACCTTGTCGTCGGTCGGCACCCGGTAGACGACGGGCGGGCGGCCGTCCGCGAGCTTGACGCCCCGCACCCCCGGGGTGAGCGCGGGCTTGGTCGCCGGGCGCAGCGGGGCCTTCAGCGGCGGCTGTTCCAGGCCCCAGCGCTGGGCGGTCTCCAGCGCGGCACGGGCGGCCGTCTCCTGACGGGCCATCGCCTCGCTGCCGCTCCCCTCCTCCTTGCGGGCCAGGCCGGGCAGCCGGGGCTGCTCCACGGGCGGGGCGCCCGCGTGGTCGGGGCCCTCGGCGGCGGCACCGGCACCGGCCTCCGGAGCGGCGGCGGGCTCGGCGGCGGCCGGGGCGTTCGCGTCGGCGGCCGGGGCGGCCGGGGCGGCCTTCGGCACGGCGGGCACGGCCGGACCGGCGCAGCCCGCGAGGACGGCGGAGAGGCAGACGGTGGTCAGCAGGCCGGTCCGTACACCGCGCCGGTGCTGCTGATGTCCCGTCAGACCCCCACTAATACGACAACCTGATGGTCTGTTCATGGGTGCACTGCTCCCCCGGGATGCACCACCGCCAATCCCCTCGTCACTCGCGCGGGGCAACGACGCACCGGAGGCCTTGCCGTTCCTTTGCCCGGCCGACGGGCGGCCGGGTGACCAGGGCGGGAACCGGGCGGGCCGGTGGAGCCGGGACCGGTCGGGCCGGTGGAGCCGGGGCCGGGACCGGTCGGCCCGCTGGAACCGGGGTCGGGACCGGTCGGCCCGTCGGCGGGACCCGGGGCCGGCGGGAAAATCGATTGCGGCCGCGGATCCGGAATCGGATCATGCGCGCATGACGAACACCGCGCCCCGCCGCTCCGGCCCCTGGACCGTCGCCACCGCCGACGTGACCGCCCCCGAGGCCCTGGACCTGCTGCGCGAGTACTACTACGACGTGGCCAACCGCTACTACCGGCTGCACTTCGACCGGGAGGGCACGCCGGAGGAGCTGGAGTCCGGCCTGGCCGACTCCCCCAGCGACGACCTCGCCGCCCCGGACGGCCTCTTCCTGATCGGCCGTCACGAGGGCGTCGCCCACTCCTGCGCCGGCCTGCGCCGACTCGACGCCACCACCGTCGAGCTCACCCGCGTCTTCGTCCGCCCCGGACTGCGCGGCACCGGCGGCGGCGCCGTCCTGCTGGCCGGCGTCGACGCGGCCGCCCGCTCCCTGGGCGCGGACCGGATCGTCCTCGACACCCGCCTCGACCTGGTCGAGGCCCGGGCGCTCTACGCGCGGAACGGGTACCGGGAGATACCCGCCTACAGCCGCGGGCCGTACGCCGAGATCTGGTACGGGAAGGACCTCGACGCCCCCGGCCGGCAGGCCGGCTGACCCGCCCTACCCGGCCCCGGCCCCCGAGCGGGGCTGCGGCCCGCGCGCCAGGGCGGCCGCGAGTTCGGCCGCCGTGGGCGGGTTGGCGCCCGGGCGGGAGACGGTGAGCGCGGCCGCCGTCACCGCGCGGGTGAGGCAGGAAGCGAGGTCCGCGCCCGTCGCACGGGCGTCCAGGAAGGCGGCCATGAAGGAGTCACCGGCGCCGACGGTGTCCGCGACCGGCACCGGGACGGCCGCGGCCTCGGCCCGTCCGCCCTCGGCGGTACGGGCGAACGCGCCCTCGGCACCGAGCGTGACGGCGACCACCGCCGGGCCCAGGGCCAGCCAGCGCTCGGCGACCGCCTCGGGCCGCTCGCCCGGGTAGAGCCAGGCCAGGTCCTCGTCGCTGGCCTTGACCAGATCGCTCAGCGCCACCCACCGCTCGACCCGCCGGACGGCCTCGGCCCGGTCGCCCATCAGGGCCGGGCGCACGTTCGGGTCGTAGCTGATCCGCGCCCGCCCGCGCCAGCGCTCCACCAACGCCAGCACCGAGCCCGCGCCCGGCTCGGTGAGCGCGGCGATCGAACCGAGGTGGACGGCGGCGGGAGGCTCGGCGCACTCGCCGAACTCGGTGGGCTCGGCGAGTTCGGCGGGCGGGAGCGTCCAGCGGATGTCGAAGGTGTAGCGGGCCCTGCCCTGCCCGTCCAGCTCCACCAGCGCGGACGGCGTCCGGGCGACCTCGGCGGCCCGCACCCGCACGCCGGCCGACTCCAGGTGCCGCCGGATCAGCCGGCCGTTGGCGTCCGGCCCCAGCTCGGTGAGCAGTGTGGCCGGACGGCCCAGCCGGGCGAGGCCGTAGGCGACGTTGGCGGGGCTGCCGCCGGGGTGCACCCGGTCCTCACCCTCACCCGTTCGGACGATGTCGGCGACGCACTCGCCGACCACCAGGACGGGCGAAGCTGGACTGGTCACGGCGGCTCCTGGCATCCGGTACGCGGGCGTCGACTCGATCGCCAGCCTACGGGGTGCCGCCGAGCACGGAGCGTCCGGGCACAGAAGTACGGCCGCCGGACCTGGCCAGGTTTTCCGACGGCCGTGGCTCGTCCGTCAGGGGACGATGCACTCCTGACGTTAGACCGCGCGCCCGGGCCGCGCCATCACCGTGCGCCGTCCGGGGGACCACGGTGTGTCGTCGGCCGGGACGGTGGACCGCGCGCGGACGGACCGGACCTTCCGCACCGTTCGCGCCCGGACCGGCCCGGCGGTCCACTAGGGCGTGTCTGACAATTGGCGTCGGATCAGCGTGCGGCGTTGGGGTGCGTGCATCGCAAGGCGGAGGAGGGAGCCACTGCGGAGCATTGGCG